>JBBQSN010000006.1:0-36031 GCA_038213835.1 Actinomycetales bacterium | reverse complement strand
CGGACGCCTCAACGCCTTCTTCGGCGAGCTCGTGGCCGCCCACCCGCACCCGGTGCGGGGTGGCAAGCAGCCCCGGATCCTGTTCGCGACGCAGCCGTCCACGCGGCCCCCGCGGTTCGTCGTGTTCGCGTCCGGCTTCATCGAGGCGGGGTACCGGCGGTTCATCGAGCGGCGCCTGCGCGAGACCTTCGGGTTCGAGGGCTCGCCCATCGAGCTGAGCGTCCGGGTCAGGGAGAAGCGGCGCCGATAGGCCGTCGAGGAGGGTGCCGGGCGTCCGGTAGTCTTTCTCCGCCCGCTGGGAGACCGGCGGGCATCGGGCTGTAGCGCAGCTTGGTAGCGCACCTGACTGGGGGTCAGGGGGTCGCAGGTTCAAATCCTGTCAGCCCGACCGTGTGATGTCTCAGGACATCGGCAAGGCCCGAACCCACGGAGTCGGGTTCGGGCCTTGGTCACGTCCGGGGTGGAGCAGGCAGGGCCCGCCTCGCGGAGGCCGATCAGTTCTGGGGGCGGCGCCGGTCTGATCGGCACCACCTCGCAGCACGCATCCCCCAGGAGCACGCCATGACCGCCACCACCCACCACACCGTCGACGTCCCCGGCGCCGTCCTGCACTACGACGTGCGTCCCGCCGAGGGCGACGCCAGTGTCCTGCTGATGATCGGCTCGCCGATGGGGGCGGGCGGGTTCGTCACGCTGGCCTCGCACTTCCCCGACCGGACGGTCGTCACCTACGACCCGCGCGGGGTCGAGCGCAGCGAGCGCACGGACCCCGCGATGCAGTCGACGCCGGACCTGCACGCCGACGACCTGCACCGGCTGGTCCAGGCCCTGGACGCCGGGCCGGTCGACGTCTTCGCCAGCAGCGGGGGTGCGGTCAACGCGCTCGCCCTGGTCGCCGCGCACCCGGACGACGTGAGCACCCTGGTGGCCCACGAGCCGCCCGCCGCCGACCTGCTGCCGGACCGGGTCGGCGCCCTGGCCGTCTGCCGCGACATCAGCGACACCTACCAGCGCGACGGCATGGGCGCCGCGATGGCGAGGTTCATCTCCGCCGTCACCCACAAGGGCCTCTTCCCGGACGAGCTGCCCGGCGGCCCCGGGCCCGACCCGGCGGTGTTCGGGCTCCCTACCGAGGACGACGGATCCCGCGACGACGTGCTGCTCGGGCAGAACATGCTGACGTGCACCCACCACCAGCACGACCTCGAGGCCGTCAGGGCAGCGTCCACCCGGGTCGTGATCGCGGCGGGCGAGGGCTCCGAGGGCGAGATGGCGCACCGCGGTGCCCTGGCGGTGGCCGAGCGGCTGGGCACACCGGTCGCGATGTTCCCGGGCGACCACGGCGGCTTCCTCGGCGGCGAGTACGGCCGGGCCGGCGAGCCGGACGCCTTCGCCGAGCGGCTGCGAGAGGTGCTCGCCACCGCCTGAGGGGGCCGCGGCGGCCGCGCTCAGGCCGGCAGCTCGCCGGGGTACGGGCCGTCCTGGGCGTCGGCGTGCGCGATGTGGCGCAGCTGCTTCCAGATCAGCACCACGAACACCGCGGACCCAGCGAACGCGAACCAGAACGGCGCTGTCACCCCGTAGTGCTGGGCGAGCAGGCCGCCGATGCCGGAGCCGACCACCAGCCCACCCATCACGCCGACGAGGTTGACGCTGCCGACGCGTCCCTGCAGCGAGGTCGGGACGGCGCGCTGCCGCACCGTCACCGACGTCGTCCCCCACACGAACGCGTGCGCGCCGAAGACGACGAAGATCGCCAGGGCCACCCAGGGGGTGGTCGTGATCGCCAGCGCGAGGTGCGTCACGGTCTCGATCACCAGGCCGATGCGCATCAGGTTCGCCAGGCTGACGTGGGCCGTGAGCCAGCCGTAGCCGACGATCCCGAGCAGCCCACCGAGCGCACCGACGGTGGTGATGAGGCCGAACCCCAACGGTCCCATGCCGAGTCGCTGCGTGGCGTACAGCACGAGCACCGACCACGCGGCCCCGAAGGTCACGTTGAAGATCAGGATGGTCAGCACCAGGGTGCGGACCGCGGCGTGGCGCCAGACCCAGCGCACGCCCTCGACGACGTCCTCGCGCACCCGCCTGGGTCCGCTGCCCGCGGTGCCGTGGGGCGGCAGCACCACGCGGGCGACCTGGACGACGCCGAGCGCGATCAGCGCCGCGGTGCCGGCGAACGGCAGCGCCTGCCCGGCGGCGAACAGCGCCGCACCGATGGGCGGCCCGGCCAGCTGGTTCACGGTGATGAAGCCGGCCTGCAGCCGCGAGTTGGCCAGTGCGAGGTCGTCGCGGAGCACCAGCATCGGCAGCATCGTCGAGGACGCGGTGTCGGCGAAGGTCTCCGCCGTCCCGAGGACGAACAGGGCCGCCAGCACGAGCACGATCGGCGAGGTGTCGAGCGCCACCGCGACCGCGAGCAGGGCCAGCACCAGGACCCGGGCGAGGTCGACCAGGACGACGAGCCGGCGCCGGTCCAGCCGGTCGGTGAGCACCCCCGCCCAGAGCCCGAACACCAGCGGCGGCAGCCACTGCACGGTGGCGGCCAGGGCCACCACGAACGGCTGGTCGGTGCGCGAGGCGACCAGCAGGGGGCCGGCCGCCAGGGTGATCCCGTCGCCGAGGTTCGTGGTCCACGACGACCCCAGCAGCCAGCGGAAGCTGGTGCCGAGGCGTGCGGGGACGACTCTCTCGACCAGACGGCTCACGATCGCCGGAGCCTACGTGGGACCGGTACCCGCGAGCACCTCCGTTCGCGTCCGGCAGGTGGGAGGCTGGGGCGTGACGACCCGCACCCTGATCACCGGCATGTCCGCGACCGGCAAGTCCAGCACCGTGCTGGCCCTGGTCGCGGGCGGGCACCGGGCGGTCGACCTGGACGCCGACGGCTGGTCCGAGCGGGTGCCGGACGACTCGGCCTGGGCGGAGGCGGGAGCCGACGCCACCGACTGGCGCTGGCACGCGGGCCGGGTGCGTCGGCTGCTCGACGAGGCGGACGGCCTGCTCTTCGTCTCGGGCACCTCGTCGAACCAGGGGACGTTCTACGGCCTGCTCGAGCACGTCGTCCTGCTCACCGTGCCCACCGCCGTCGCGGTCCACCGGTTGGCGACCCGCACCACCAGCGACTTCGGCAAGGCCCCGGACGAGCTGAGCCGCGAGCTCGAGCTGCGCGATGTCGTCGAGCCGCTGCTGCTGGCGGGCGCCTGCCTCGTGGTCGACACCTCGGTCACGGCCCAGGACGAGGTGGCGGCGCTCGTGGCCGAGCACGGCCTGCAGCAGGCGTGCCGGGCGTAGCCGGCCGACCGGCCGGAACCGGGTCTGCCAGGGTGATCGGATGGACCACGTGCCCGTCCCGCTCCGCTGGGTCGACGTCGACGCGATCGGTCACGTCTACCACGCCACCTACCTGACCCTGCTGGACGAGGCGCGCTCCCGGTTCCTCGGCGGGGTCGGCGTCCAGGACCCCTCGGATCACGTGGTCGTCCGCGTCGAGATCGACTACCTCGCGCCCATCGGGCCGGGGCACGGCGAGGTGCACGTGCAGCACGTGGTCGAGCGGGTCGGCAGGACGAGCATCACGCTGCGGGCGAGGATCACGACCCCCGACGGCGTCGAGCGCGCCCGGGCCCGGGTGGTGGTCGTCCTGTGGCACCTCGCGACCGGTCGTCCACGGCCCCTGGACGTCGGGGAGCGGGTCGGCCTCCTGCGCACCCAGGAGGGGGCTGGGACGGCGGGGGAGGACCGCGATCCGCACGGGCAACCGGCCGATCGAGGCGCTCATGGGGCCGTCGTCCCCGCTGCGGGTCCAGCCGAGCCTGGTGCGCGGCGGTGAGCGTCGACGCAGGGGTCCCCGTCGCGCCGACCGTGGAACCGGGCCGCGACCCGCCCGCGACGGTGGCTCGTGCCGTCGGGACCGGCACCTACCATGGTGGGCGTCGACAGGGGAGGGGACCACCTGATGCAGCACCGTCCGAGGCCGATCGTGGCCGGCCTGACCGCGCTGGCCGTCGTCGCCACCCTGGCGGCCTGCGGCGGCGGGGAGCCCGACCCCGTCGGCGACGGCGCGGTGTCCGTGGCGCGGCAGAGCACGACGGCCGGCGACCCAGCACCGGAGACGTCTGCGGCGCCCAGCGAACCGCCCGCGCCCGTCCTCGAGCCGGGCCCGCTGCCCGAGCGCGGCCCGCTGTCCGACGTCCCCAGCGAGGACCGGCAGCTGGTCAAGCTCGACGAGCTCTCCGGGGACCTCACGCCCAAGTCCGTCGTGGCCTCCGGCACGGGCCTGGTCGTGGCGCAGAACATGATCTACACGCACACCGTCTCGGCCTTCAACAGCAACGGGAAGCTGCTGTCGACCATCGACGACACGATCGTCCCCGCCGACTTCGGCCACCAGGAGTGGACCGAGGAGGTCAAGGGCGGGCCGGTCGAAGCGGCGTTCAGCAAGGACGGGTCCCAGCTCTGGGTGTCGAACTACTCGATGTACGGCCCCGGCTTCGACCGTCCCGGCGACGACGTCTGCAACCCCGACACCGGCATCGACCCCAGCTTCCTCTACCGGGTCGACACCGAGAGCCTCGAGATCGCCGAGGTCGTCGAGGTCGGCGCGGTCCCGAAGTTCCTCGAGGTCACGCCCGACCGCGAGCACGTCCTGGTCACCAACTGGTGCACCTGGGACCTGTCGGTCGTGGCCACGAACGACGGCGAGGCGACCGAGGTCGCCCGGGTCCCGATCGGCCGCTACCCCCGCGGAGTCGCCATCTCGCCGGACTCCTCCACCGCCTACGTCGCGGTCATGGGCGGCAGCGAGATCGCGGTCGTCGACATCGCTGCTGCTGCAGCCGGCGCCGGCGAGGAGTCGCTCGAGTGGTTCGAGGACATCGGGCGCGGCCCGCGGCACCTCAACATCACCCCCGACGGCAGCCTGCTGTTCGCGACCCTCAACAAGGACGGCCGGGTCGCCAAGATCGACGCCACCACCGGCGAGGTGCTCGGCACCGTGGCCACCGGGTCGCAGCCGCGCAGCGCGGCCCTGTCGGCCGACGGCACCGCCCTGTTCGTCGTCAACTACGAGTCCGACACGGTCTCGCGCGTGCGCACCTCCGACCTCGAGGTGCTCGAGTCCGTGCCGGTCGACCACCACCCCATCGGCATCACCTACGACGCACTGACGCAACGGATCTGGGTGGCCTCCTACGGCGGCACCATCGCCGTCTTCGACGACGACCCGCAGTGACCTCGCAGCCGTGATGCGCACGGTCCCCGACCAGCAGGGCCCCGCCGCACGCGCACGTACCCTGGGCAGCGTGGAGCAGCCGTCGGCCCAGGTCTGGACCGTCCCGAACCTCATCAGCTTCGGGCGGTTGCTGCTCGTGCCCGTCTTCGCGTTCCTCATCGTCGCGGAGTACGACTACCTGGCGCTGGCCGTGCTGGCCGTCTCGGGCCTGACCGACTTCCTCGACGGCTGGCTGGCCCGGCGCTGGAACCAGGTCTCCGACCTCGGTGCCAAGCTCGACCCCGCGGCGGACCGGTTGTTCATCCTCTCGACCCTGCTCGGGCTCGCCTACCGCGACTTCATCCCGTGGTGGCTGGTGGCGGCGGTGGTCGCGCGCGACGCCGTGATGGTCGGCATGATCCCGTTCCTCAAGCGGCTCGGCCTCGAGTCGCTCCCGGTGCACTTCCTTGGCAAGGCCGCGACCTTCAACCTGCTCTACGCCTTCCCGCTGATCCTGCTCGGCGAGGGCAGCAGCACGCTGGCCGAGGTCTCCCGGCCGCTCGGCTGGGCGTTCGCGTGGTGGGGTGTGGGTCTGTACTGGTGGGCCGGCGTCCTGTACGTGGTCCAGCTGCGCCGGCTGCTGCGTGCCAACCCGCGTCCGCAGGCGGTCACCACGTGAGCACGCGTCCGGTGGTCGCGCGTCCGGCGGCCTCTCGCCGTGCGGCGGACGCCTCGATGACCCTGCTCAAGGAGGTGATGGAGCGCCCCCTCGACCCCGGGTACGCGGCCGCGGCCAGGGCCCGCCAGGCCGCTGGGGCGGGCAGCCCCCGGTCGGGGCGGCGCGTGCCGCTCACCGTGCTGCTGTCGGTCGTCGCCGGCCTCGTCCTGGTCACCGGGGTGGTGCAGCTGCGGACCCCCCGAGCCGTCGACACCGCCGAGCAGCTGCGCGAGCAGGTCACCACCCGCACCGAGGAGGTGCAGGCTCGCGAGGCCTCGATCGTGGCCGCCGACGTCGAGATCGCCGCGCTGCGCGACGCCGAGCTGGCCGGCTCGGACGCCGCGCTGCTCGAACGGGTGCAGCTCCTCGGGCTGCTCGCCGGCACCTCGGCGACCACCGGCCCGGGCGCCGTCTACACCCTCGACGACTCGCTGGCGTCCCAGGAACCCGTCCCCGGCGATCCCCGGACGGACGAGGAGATCGCCCAGGGCAAGGTGTTCGACGTCGATCTCCAGCAGGTCACCAACGGGCTGTGGGCCGCGGGCGCCGAAGCGATCTCCATCAACGGCCACCGGCTCACCTCGACCTCGGCGATCCGGGGCGCGGGCGACGCCATCCTGGTCGACCTGCGCCCGTTGGCACGGCCGTACGAGGTGCTGGCGGTGGGTGACCCGTCCCGGATGCAGACCGCCTTCGCCCGCTCCGACGCCGGTCGCTACCTCTCCTCGCTGGAGCAGAACAACGGGGTCCAGGTCAGCATCCGAGGGGCGGACGACCTGATGCTGCCCCCCACCGGACGGTTGGGCCTGCGCTACGCGAAGCCGGTGCAGCCGACCGCCGGCACCGGCGGCGCCGGGCAGACCGGCACCACCGCACCCACCCAGGAGGCCACGCCATGATCGCCGCGCTCGGGCTCGTCGTCGGCATCCTCGTCGGGCTCGTGCTGCAGCCCACCGTGCCGCCGGAGCTGCAGCCCTACCTGCCGATCGCCGTCGTCGCGGCCCTGGACGCCGTGTTCGGCGGCCTGCGGGCGGTGCTCGACGGCATCTTCGACGACCGCGTGTTCGTCGTGTCGTTCCTGTCGAACGTCGTGGTGGCCGCCCTGGTCGTGTACCTCGGCGACCAGCTCGGCGTCGGTGCCCAGCTCTCGACCGGGGTCGTCGTCGTCCTCGGGATCCGGATCTTCTCCAACGCCGCCGCGATCCGCCGACACGTCTTCAAGGCGTGAGTGTGCCTCCCGGCGGCCCCCCCGACAGCCCCCCTGGCAGCCCCCCCGGCAGCACGCCCGACCCGAGCTCCCAGCCGGCCCCCGAGCAGGCGCCCCACCGGTCGGTGTCGTCGCCGGACGAGCCCCGCCGCCGGCTGCTGCGGGCGCTGGTGCCCCGTGGCTCGCGCGGCGAGCTCCTGGCCGGGCTGCTCTGCGCCGTGCTCGGCTTCGCGCTGGTCGTCCAGGTCCGCCAGACGCAGGAGGCCGACCTCGGCTCGCTGCGCGAGACCGACCTGGTGCGCATCCTGGACGACCTGGGGGAGCGCAACGACCGGCTCGAGTCCGAGCAGGCCGAGCTCGCCCGCACCCGGGACGAGCTGCGGTCGGGCACCTCGGCCCGCGAGGCCGCCCGGCAGGCGGCCCAGCAGCAGGTCGACTCGCTCGGCATCCTGGCGGGCACGGCGCCCGCGCAGGGCCCCGGCATCCGGCTCACCATCACCGACCCCGGCGGTGCCCTGTCGGCCTCGACGCTGCTCGACGCCGTGCAGGAGCTGCGCGACTCCGGCGCCGAGACGATCCAGGTCGACGACGTCCGCGTCGTCGCGTCCACCTCGTTCACCGACACCCAGGACGGCGTCGCGGCCGACGGGACCCTGCTGCAGTCGCCGTACGACTTCCTCGTCATCGGCGACCCGCAGACGCTCGACACCGCGATGAGGATCCCCGGCGGGGTCGAGTCGCGCGTGGCCTCCGCACCGGGGGCCCGCTTCGACGTCCGGCAGCTCGACGAGGTGCTGGTCGACGCGTTGCGGGTGCCGGAAACGCCTCAGTACGCTCGTCCCGCGGAACCCACCGCCACCCCGTGACCCACGGGCAGCACGCGGCGGACCCGACCCCACCCCTGGAAGGGACCTGATGGCCGAGTTCGAGTACCCCTCGAAGCTGAAGTACACCCCCGAGCACGAGTGGGTGGCCCGGTCTGCCGACGACCCCGCGGTGGTGCGCGTCGGCATCACCTCGTTCGCCCAGGACGCCCTCGGCGACATCGTCTTCGTCCAGCTCCCCGAGGCGGGGGAGGACGTCGAGGCCGGGCAGGCGTGTGGCGAGGTCGAGTCCACCAAGAGCGTCAGCGAGGTGTTCGCCCCGCTCGCCGGCACCGTCACGGCCCGCAACGAGACGCTCGACAACAGTCCCGAGCTGGTCAACACCGACCCTTACGGGGAGGGCTGGATGATGGAGATCCGGCTCACCGACCCGTCCGCGGTCGACACGTTGCTCGACGCCACGGGGTACGCCGATCAGGTCGGTTGACCACCCTCCCGGCTCTCGGCCGCGGGTAGCACGTCCCTCTCGTGGTCTCACCCTGGCATCGAGGGTTAGGGTGGGCTCTCGGGGCGGGTCGTCGGCCGGTCCAGCTCGCCGGAGGAGGCACGCGATGACCCAGCAGGACGGCAGCCAGAAGCAGCCGGAGCGCAATCCCGACTCCACGATGACCCTGTCGGCGGTCGGTGCGGAGGTCGAGCCCGACGACGGCGGCCTGTCCCAGGACGAACGCACCGCGATCGGCGCCCTCCCGGACGCCTCGGCGCTGCTCATCGTCCAACGCGGCCCGAACTCGGGCTCGCGGTTCCTGCTGGACGCCGACCGCGTCCCCGCCGGGCGGCACACCGACAGCGAGATCTTCCTCGACGACGTCACCGTCTCGCGCCGGCACGCGGAGTTCCTGCGCGAGGGCCAGCGGTTCCGGGTGCGCGACGTCGGCAGCCTGAACGGCACCTACGTCAACCGCGAGCGGGTCGACGACGCCGTCCTGGCGGCCGGCGACGAGGTGCAGATCGGCAAGTTCCGGATGGTGTTCCACCCGCACGTCCAGCCGGCCGATGCCGGTGCGGCCGTCCCTCCTGCCGACCAGAGCGGGCCCCAGCAGTGAGCGGTGCCGCTCAGCGGTCATCGCGTGCGCGGGAAGCACTGCTCCTCAGCATCGGCGAGGTGCTCGAGCAGCTGCAGCCCGACTTCGACGACCTCACGCACTCCAAGCTGCGTTTCCTCGAGGACCGCGGCCTGGTCGAGCCGCAGCGCACCGCCGCCGGCTACCGCAAGTTCTCCGCGGCCGACGTCGCGCGGCTGCGGCTGGTGCTCGAGCTGCAGCGCGACCACTACTGGCCGCTGAAGAAGATCGGCGAGTACCTCGACCAGGTCGACCGCGGCGTGGCCCCGGCGCTGCCCGGTCCCTCGCCGCGCCCCGCCCGGTTGCTGGCCGACGACAGCCAGGACCGGGACGGCCCGGACGCCGAGGGGTTCGTCCCGGGCCCGCGGGCCAGGCTGCGTCGCGAGGAGCTCGTCCAGGCGGCCGGGATCGACCTGGCGCTGCTGGGGAGCCTGGAGAACTACGGCCTGGTGAGCGTCGGGGACGGCGGCTACTTCGACGCCGACGACCTGGAGATCGCCCGGACCGCCGGCGAGCTGGCCGTGTTCGGGATCGAACCGCGGCACCTGCGCGCCTTCCGCACCGCCGCCGAGCGCGAGGTCGACCTGGTCGAGCAGGTGACCACGCCGCTACGGCACCACCGCGGCGCCGGCTCGCCCGCCCGTGCCGACGAGGTCGCTCGCGAGATCTCGGCCCTGTGCGTGCGGCTGCACACCACGCTCGTGCGCGCGGCGCTCGACCGGTTGTTCTGAGACCTGCTCGGGCGGCGACCTGCCGCCGATCGACCCCTCGCCCTCCCGTCCGGTGGCGGCCGGGGTTACGGTGAGCAGGTGCGCGAGCTCGAGGTGGTGGGAGTCAGGGTCGAGATGCCGTCGAAGACCCCGATCGTGCTGCTGCGCGAGCGTGACGGCGAGCGGTACCTCCCGATCTGGATCGGCTCGGCCGAGGCCAGTGCGATCGCGCTGGCCCAGCAGGGCGTCGTCCCGCCCCGTCCGCTCACCCACGACCTGCTCGGCTCGGTGATCACCGCCCTGGGCCACACCCTGGAGCAGGTGCGGATCGTGGAGATGAAGGAGAACGTCTACTACGCCGAGCTGGGGCTGTCCGGCGGCATCAGCATCAGCGCCCGCACCTCGGACGCCATCGCGCTGGCCCTGCGGGCGGGCTGCCCGATCCTCGGGGCCGAGGCCGTCCTGGCCGCCGGCAGCGTGCCCGTCCCGGACGAGGACGAGGACGAGGTCGAGAAGTTCCGCGAGTTCCTCGACCAGGTCAGCGCCGAGGACTTCGACCCCGGTGCCGAGGGGGCGGCGGAGGGTCCTGCCGGTCAGGGCGACGGGCCTGGCGACGAGCAGGGTCCCGAGGCCAGACCCTCTACCTGAGGTCAAGAGTTGGTCACACCGCGCGACACGCCGCGCGCGGACGGTCGCTGTCGTTGACCGCACCCCCACCCACCCGTACCGTCGACCTCGAACGTCCCCCGTGTAGTTCCAGTGCTGTGACGCCCCGGAACCCACCCCCCGGGGACCACAGGAGCTGGAGGATGTCGTGACCGGCACCCAGGACGCCACCCGACCCGTTCCCGCGGGGGCACAGGGACTGCTGTTCACCGAGGACCTCCCCGTCCTGGACGAGGACATGGGCTACCGCGGTCCCACCGCCTGCAAGGCGGCCGGCATCACCTACCGACAGCTCGACTACTGGGCCCGCACCGGGTTGGTCGAGCCGGGCGTGCGCAACGCCTCCGGGTCCGGTTCGCAGCGGCTGTACGGCTTCCGCGACATCCTCGTGCTCAAGGTGGTCAAGCGACTGCTCGACACCGGCGTCTCGCTGCAGCAGATCCGCACCGCGGTCGGCGCCCTGCGCGAGCGCGGGGTCGAGGACCTCGCCCAGATCACCCTGATGAGCGACGGCGCCAGCGTCTACGAGTGCACCTCCGCCGACGAGGTCATCGACCTCGTCCAGGGCGGGCAGGGCGTGTTCGGCATCGCGGTCGGCCGGGTCTGGCGCGAGGTCGAGGGCACCCTGGCCGCGTTGCCGAGCGAGCGGGCCGACGGCCTCGAGAGCGGGTCGGCCACCGACGACGAGCTCGCCGCCCGCCGCGCTGCTCGCGCCATCGGCTGAACGCTCCCCCCACCCACCTGCAGCACGTCCTCTGGCGCCCGGCCTCGGCCGGGCGCCTCGTCGTTGCTGGGGTAGGCTCGGCCACCGAGACCAACAGCCGTTCGACACCGTGCGGGAGAGTCCCCGCAGCCCACCCCGGTGGGTTCGTCGGGGCGCCGAAGGGGCAAACTCCCCGGAACCTCTCAGGCGCCAGGACCGCACGGGACAGGCAGCTCTGGAACCGATCACCGGTGACAGAGGGGGAGGCCATGGACGTCCCGCCACGCGCGGGGCCGACGCAGGGAGCCTCCACCATGACGTCCGACGAGCCGTCCCGCCAGCCGGTCGAGCACGCCCACCTCGCCGACGACTTCGCCGCCCGCCACATCGGGCCCGGCGAGGGCGAGGTGCAGCACATGCTCGACCGCCTCGGCCACGCCTCCCTGGACGCCCTGACCGAGGCAGCCGTCCCGAGGGCCATCGCCTGGACCGAGCGGCTGGACCTGCCCGAGGCCGTCAGCGAGCCGGAGGTGCTGGCCCGGCTGCGCACCCTCGCGGCCGCCAATACGGTGCGGCGCTCGATGATCGGGCTCGGGTACCACGGCACCCACACGCCGGGCGTGATCACCCGCAACGTGCTGGAGAACCCCTCTTGGTACACGGCGTACACGCCGTACCAGCCGGAGATCAGCCAGGGCCGGCTCGAGGCGCTGCTCAACTTCCAGACGGCGGTCCGCGACCTCACCGGCATGACCACCGCGAACGCCTCGATGCTGGACGAGGCGACCGCGGCCGCCGAGGCCGCGACCCTGATGCGCCGGGCGGCGCGCAAGCCCTCCGAGGACGCCGTCCTGGTCATCGACACCGAGGTGCTGCCCCAGACCCTGGCCGTGGTCCGCACCCGGATGGACGCCCTCGGCCTGGGGGTCCTGGTCCACGACACGGCGAGCTGCCTGCCCGACGTCGAGCTGTTCGGCGTCCTGCTGCAGTACCCGGGCGCCACCGGCGTCGTCCGCGACCTCGCGCCCGTGGTCGAGGCGGCGCACGCGCGCGACGCGCTCGTCACGGTGGCCGCCGACCTGCTCGCCCTCACCCTGCTGCGGTCCCCCGGCGAGATGGGCGCTGACGTCGCCGTCGGCACGTCCCAGCGGTTCGGGGTGCCGATGGGCTTCGGCGGCCCGCACGCGGGCTACCTGGCCGTGCGCTCCGGGCTGGAGCGGTCGCTGCCCGGCCGCCTGGTCGGGGTCTCGGTCGACGCCGACGGCGCACCCGCCTACCGGCTCGCCCTGCAGACCCGCGAGCAGCACATCCGTCGTGACAAGGCGACGTCCAACATCTGCACCGCCCAGGTGCTGCTGGCCGTGATGGCCTCGATGTACGCGGTCTACCACGGGCCGACCGGCCTGCGGGCGATCGCGGAACGGGTGCACGCGAGGGCCCAGGGGGTCGCCGGACTCTTGCATGACACGGGGGTCGAGGTCGTGCATGAGGTGTTCTTCGACACCGTGCTCGTCCGGTCACCGGGGCGGGCGGGCGATCTCGTCCGTGCCGCCTACGAGGCGAACTACCTGATCCGTCACGTCGATGCCGACCACGTGTCGATCGCCTGCGACGAGACGACGACCGATCGGGACGTCCAGACGCTCGTGGGCGCGCTCAGCGGACAGAAGAACAGGTTCGCCGTGGCCTTCGGCTCGGGGATCCCGGACGAGCTCGCCCGCACGTCCGACTACCTCACCCACCCGGTGTTCTCCTCGCACCAGTCCGAGACGGCCATGCTGCGCTACCTCAAGCGGCTGGCCGACAAGGACTACGCGCTGGACCGCGGGATGATCCCGCTCGGCTCCTGCACGATGAAGCTCAACGCCACCGCCGAGATGGAGGCGGTGACCTGGCCGGAGTTCGCCGACCTGCACCCGTTCGCCCCCGAGGCCGACACCGCCGGGTCGCGTGCCCTGGTGGCCGACCTCGAGCAGATGCTGATCGAGATCACCGGGTACGACGCCGTCTCGCTGCAACCGAACGCCGGGTCGCAGGGGGAGCTGGCCGGCCTGCTGGCCATCCGCGCCTACCACCGGGCGAACGGCGACGAGGCGCGCGACATCTGCCTCATCCCGATGTCCGCCCACGGCACCAACGCGGCCAGCGCGGTGATGGCCGGGCTGCGCGTGGTGGCCGTCCAGACCGACGGGTTCGGCAACGTCGACACCACCGACCTCAAGGCCAAGGTCGAGCAGCACCGCGACACGCTCGCGGCGCTGATGATCACCTACCCATCGACCCACGGGGTGTTCGAGGAGGCGGTCGCCGACATCTGCGCGGTGGTGCACGACGCCGGCGGGCAGGTGTACGTCGACGGCGCGAACCTCAACGCCCTCGTCGGTCTGGCCAAGCCGGGCAAGTTCGGGGCGGACGTCTCGCACCTCAACCTGCACAAGACGTTCTGCATCCCGCACGGCGGCGGCGGTCCCGGCGTCGGCCCGGTCGGCGTCCGCGAGCACCTCGCGCCGTTCCTGCCCTCGGTCGACACCTTCGCCACCGACGCGCCGGTCGGCCCCGTCTCGGCGGCCCCGTACGGCTCGGCCGGCATCCTGCCGATCTCCTGGGCCTACATCGCGATGATGGGGCCGGACGGCCTGCGCCGCGCCACCCAGGTCGCCGTGCTGTCGGCCAACTACGTGGCGGCCCGGCTCGGGGAGCACTTCCCGGTGCTCTACACCGGGCCCGGCGGGCTGGTGGCGCACGAGTGCATCCTGGACCTGCGCCCGATCACCAAGGCCACGGGTGTGACCGTCGACGACATCGCGAAGCGGCTCATCGACCACGGCTTCCACGCGCCCACGATGTCGTTCCCCGTCGCGGGCACGTTCATGGTCGAGCCCACCGAGAGCGAGGACCTCGGTGAGCTGGACCGGTTCTGCGACGCGATGATCGCGATCAAGGGCGAGATCGACCGGGTCGCCTCGGGGGAGTGGGACGCCGCGACCTCACCCCTGCGCGGCGCGCCGCACACCGCAGCCTCGCTCGTGCAGGAGTGGGACAAGTCGTACTCGCGGGCCGAGGCCGTCTACCCGGGCGTCACCGACCGGGTCGGCAAGTACTGGCCGCCCGTGCGACGGATCGACGGCGCCTACGGCGACCGCAACCTGCTCTGCTCCTGCCCCCCGATCGAGGAGCTCGCACAGGGCTGACACGCCCGCCCTGTCGCGCTCCGCAGCTCCGGCCGGCCCGGTGTCCGCTGCGACCTCGTGAGCCCGGGGCGGAGCAGCCGCATCGGCCGCTCCGATCGCAGGGAGCTGTCAGGCGCCGGCGACGAAGACCAGGTCGGAGGTCGGCTGCTGCGAGCCGCCGACCGGCTCGACCGTGACCGCGAGGGCCTGGCCGACTGCGTAGCCGCCGGTGTCGCCCCAGAAGCCGCCGTCGCCGGTGGCGGTGAGGGTGACCGACGGGATGGGTGCGGCGCCCTCGGTGGGCGGGATCATCCAGAGCTGGTAGGCCTTGCCCTCCGGGGGAGCCTCGACGTCGGTGCCGAGCACCACGACGCGGTCTCCTGAGACCACCAGGGTGGCGTGCCCGCCGGCGAACTCGGCGTCGAGCAGCTGACGGCCCGGGTCGGCCAGGACCTCGATCATCGCCTCGTTGGCCTGGGTCGTCGCCTGGTTGGCCTGCTGCGCCTCGCTCATCCGGTCGCGGAAGTCCAACGCGGTGGCGCCGGCGCCGACAGCGACGACGAGCAGACCGGCCGCGGCGACCGACACGAGCCGGGCGAAGCGGTTGCCGGAGGCGCGCTTGGGCGCCAGGACGGTGGGCGCCTGGCGGGTCGTGGCGATCTCGGCCAGCACGGCGGCGCGCATGCCGGGCGGCGGCTCCATCGCCTCCGCCTCGCCGAGCCGCGCAGCGGTCTCGGTGAACAGGCGCACCTCGGCTGCGGCTTCGGGAGAGGTGCGCAGCAGCTCGCGCACCTTGGCGGCCTCGATGTCGTCGACCGCCCCCAAGGCGTAGGCACCGGTGAGCATGTGCGTCTCACGGTTCTCGCTCATGTGCCGCCCACCCCCATCTCGTCTCGTAGCCTGATCAGTCCGTCTCGAAGTCGTGTCTTGATCGTGCCGAGGGGGACCCCGAGCAGGTCGGACACCTCGCGGTGGGTGTAGCCGCCGTAGTACGCCAACTGCACCGCCTCGCGCTGCAGGGTGGTGAGCACGCCCAGCGCCCGCCGGACCTGCTGCACCTCCATCTTGTGCTCGACCGCTTCGGACACCTGGTCGTAGTCGCGTTCCACGGAGGAGCGGCCGACCCGCATCTCGCGGTCGGTGGACGACTGCGCGGAGCGGACCCGGTCGATCGCCCGTCGGTGGGCGACGGTCAGGACGTACCCCTTGACGCTGCCCTTGGCGGAGTCGAACCGGGTGGCCTGGCGCCAGATCTCGACCATGACCTCCTGGGCGACCTCCTGGGACTGCGCCGGATCGCGCAGCACCCGGCGGACGAGGCCGTAGACCGGTCCGGACAGGGCGTCGTAGATCTCGGCGAAGGCGTCCTGGTCGCCGCGTGCGGTGCGCTGCATCAGCGCCACCAGCCGCTCGTCCTCGGACAGCACGGGTTCGGCGGCTTCGGTCTGCACCGAGACCGAGCCACGACGTCGACGGTCGGAGGAGAAGGGGACCACGACAGCCACTGTCCCACGTCACCTCCCAGCCCGCGCCGACGACGGGCCGCTCGGCCTGCCGGACCGCACCGGGTGGTGCGGGGTCGAGAGTGATTCGGGGCCGTCGTCCGGACGGATGGGTCGAGGCGACGATCAGGTCACCGTCGCGGCAGACAGGTGACGGCGTTGCTCCGGACGGGACACGCCTGGCCCGGGGCTCCTCAACCGGCGAGTCGGCGCTGCCTGACCGTCGAGCCCCGCTCGCCCCTGACGACGTGCAGCTGGGACGGGATCCGCGACCGCAGTTCGGGCAGGTGGGAGACCAGCCCGATCGCCCGACCGCCCTCGCGCAGCTCGTCCAGCCCCGCGAGCACCTGCTCCAGGGTGTCGTCGTCGAGGCTGCCGAAGCCCTCGTCGACGAACAGGGTCTCGATCGCCAGGCCGCCCGAGTCGGCCTGGACGACGTCGGCGAGGCCGAGGGCCAGGGCGAGCGAGGCGAGGAACGTCTCGCCGCCGGACAGGGTGGCGGTCGAGCGCTCCTGCCCGGTCCAGTGGTCCACCACGACCAGGCCCAGCCCGGACCGGCCGCCGCCGCGACCACGGGCGTCGCAGTGCCGCAGCTCGTAGCGGCCGGCGGAGGTGGCGCGCAACCGCACCGACGCCGCGGCCGCGACCTGCTCCAGACGGGCCGCCAGGACGTAGGCCGACAGCCGCATCCGCAACGTGTTGCTGGCCGACGTGCCGAGTGCGCAGGCGGCGAGCTCCTCCAGGACGGCGGCCTCCTCCTCGGCAGCGGTCGTGCCGTCGTCGTGGCGGGCGAGCTCCTCGGCGAGGCCGTGCAGGGCGACGGCGGTTCCCTCCAGGACGGTGACGTCGACCGTGACGTGACGGACCTGCGCCTCGGCCTGCTCGACGGCGGTGCGGGCCGCGAGCACCGTGGCCGCCTGCGCCTGCAGCGCGCAGGCCGCCTCGGCCGCCGTGGTCCCGACGCCGTCGGGGGCCGGCGTCCCGGCGAGGTCGGGGTGCGTCAGACGCTGCTCCACGCCCGCCGCCGCGCGCTCGTGCGCCGCGACGGTCGCCTCGGCGCCGGTCCGCTCGGACTCCGGCAGCGCCGCCGCGAGGGCGTCGTCGAGCGACCCGAAGCCGGCCGCAGCGGCAGCACGGTCGGCCTGCCGCTGCGCCGTGGTGACGGCACGGCGGGCCCCGGGGACCTCGCGCGCCCCCGCGGCTGCGGCGGTGAGCGCGACCAGGCCCGCCGTCAGCCGGGCGTGCCGCTCGGCCACGGTGGGGTCGGTGCCGCGCACCTCGCCCAGCCGCACCTCGGTGTCGGCCACCCGGGTGCGCAGCTCGGTCAGGGAGTCGCGGAGCCGGCCGCGCTCCTGCTCGATCTGGTCCGCACGCGCCCGGCACCGGGCCAGATCCGAGGCGACCCTCGCGCGCCCGGCCCGGACCTGCTCCAGCGCGACGGCGGCCTCCTGGGCCGCGAGGACGGCGGCCTCGGCGGCGGTCACGGTCAGGGCGGCCTCGGTGGCCCCGGTGCCGGCGGCCGCCAGGTCGGCGGCGGCGAGCTCGCGGACGAGGCCGTCGCGGCGCTCGCGCGTGCGCACGGCTGCCGCCGCGAGAACGGAGGCGGCCCGCAGCGCCCGCTCGACCCGCTCGCCGTCGACGGCGTCGGTGCCGGTCGCCGGGCTGGGGTGCTCGCCGGCGCCGCAGACGGGGCACGGGTCGCCCTCGGTCAGGGAGGTGGCCAGCTCTGCGGCCATGCCGGCGAGACGACGCCCGACGAGGTCGAGGTGGTGGGTGCGGGCGGTGGCCGCGTCGTCGTCGGCCGTCCTGGCCTCGTCGTCGGCGGCGCGCACCGCCGGCCCCAGCCGGGCGGCCGCGGCCGCGGCCCGCTGCACCGCGACGGCACGCAGCAGGTCGGCGTGCCTGTCCTCGAGCCGTCCCACCGTGCGCTCCGCCTGCTCGCTCGCAGCGGCCAGCCCACGGTCGTCCGCGACCAGGGCGGCCTCCTCGCCGCGGGCTGCCGCCTGGTCGTCGTCGAGCCCGGTCAGCGCCCCCTGCACCGCGACCAGGGCGGCGCGGGTCCGGACGAGATCGGCCTCCGGCCCCAGCAGGGTGGCGAGCACCGCGACCTCGCCGCCCAGGGCCTCCGCGCGTCCGGCCAGCACCCGGGGGTCGCGGGACCTCTGCTCACGGGGGAGCCG
Organism: Actinomycetales bacterium; assembly: GCA_038213835.1. Taxonomy (GTDB): domain Bacteria; phylum Actinomycetota; class Actinomycetes; order Actinomycetales; family CAWJMD01; genus JBBQSN01. The sequence continues at coordinate 18,015 of JBBQSN010000006.1, read as the reverse complement.
GTGGAGGGCGGCGTCGAGGGCGGCGGTGGCGTGCTCGAGCTCGAGCCTGACCTGCAGGCAGCGCTCCCCGAGCGGTGCCACGGTGGCAGCCGCGGTGTCGCGCGAGAGGGCCCAGCGCAGCGAGCGCACCAGACCGGCCTGCTCCGCCAGCTCCTCGCGGCGGGTGAGCAGCTCGAGCCGCTCGCGGTCGCGGCGTTCGGTCGCCGCCTGCCGCTCGACCTGCGCCCGCGCCGCCACCAGCACCCCCTGCCGCTCGGTGAGCTGCGCGCGAGCAGCCTCCAGCCGGGTCGCCGCGAGCTCGTACAGCAGCCGGGCGCCGGCGGCGTCGGGCGTGGCGGTCTCGACCACCTCGGCGGCGGCCTCGCGCAGCGGGGCGGCGCGCTCGTCGACCCGCGCCAGCAGCTGGTCGCGCCGGGCCCTGGCCTCGCGCACGATCCGGCCGGACTCGGTGCGCCGGTCGGCCAGCCACGCCTCCACCGCAGCGAACCGGTCGGTGCCGAACAGCCGCTCGAGCACGGCGCGGCGATCGTCGGGGCCGGCCCGCAGGAAGGTGGCGAAGTCGCCCTGGGGGAGCAGGACGACGGTGGTGAACTGCTGGGCGTCCATGCCGAGCAGGGACGACAGCAGGTGCCCGGCCTCGTCCAGCCGGGAGGCCAGGGGCTCCCACCGGTCACCGACCAGCTCTCGGACGCGTACCTGGGCCTGCTCGGTGGTGGTGCCGGTGCCGCGTGCCTTCGGCCGCTGCCAGGCAGGGGAGCGGCGCACCTGGAGCCGCCGCTGCCCGACGGTGAGCTCGACCTCGACGACCGGTGCCACCCCGGGCTCGGCGTGGTCGCTGCGCAGCGTGGTCTGCCGCAGCGACGAGCGGGCCCCGGGCACCACGCCGTACAGGGCGAAGCAGACGGCGTCGAGCAGGCTGGTCTTGCCCGCCCCCGTGGGCCCGTGCAGCAGGAACAGGCCGTGCACGGCCAGGGCGTCGACGTCGACCTCCACCCGGTCGGCGAACGGCCCGAACGCCTGCACGGCCACACGGTGCAGCCTCATGCCAGCACCTCGTCGTGCCGGACCTGCTCCAGGGCGGTGCGCAGCAGCGCGCGCTCGGGCTCGGACGCCGCCCGGCCGCGGACGTCGTGGAGGAACGAGCAGCAGACCTCCTCGTCGCCCAGCCCGGACACCCGTCCGACGTAGCTGCCCCGCCGTGCGGTGCCGCCCTCGGGCTCGAAGGTGAGGTGCACGGTGTGCGGGAAGCGTGTGCGCAGCCGGTCCATCGGGTTCGCCGGTCGCTGCGGGTCGGTGAGCACGACCTGGCAGAACGCCGGCTCGTCGGGTGCCAGGGCGGGGTCGACGAGGAGGTGTTCGAGCCGGCCGCGCAGCGTGGCCAGGGGGCGGTGGACGGGAGCAGGGACCCCGGCGACCTCCTCGACCCCGGTGGGCCCGAGGTGGACCAGCCAGGAGCCCTTGCGGTGGTGCTGCTCGGAGAACGAGTAGGGAAGGGGCGACCCGGAGTACCGGACGGTCTCGGCCAGCCGCTGCGGCCCGTGCAGGTGGCCGAGGGCGGTGTAGTCGAAGCCGTGGAACAGCGCCTGGGGCACAGCGCCGACACCGCCGACCCGGATGTCGCGCTCGCTGTCGCTCGGGGCGCCGCCGGTGACGAAGGCGTGCGCGGCCACCACCGACCGGGACGACGACCGGGCCCGGAGGTCGTCGCGCACGCGACCCAGGGCGGCGCCGATCACCTGCTGGTGCGAGGCCCTGGTGCCGAGGTCGTCGGCCACCATCGACGGCTCGAGATAGGGCAGCGCGTACAGAGCGACCTCGCCGTGCGCGTCGTCGACGAGCAGGGGACGGTGCAGGTCGGCCAGGCCGGTGCGCAGGTGCAGGCCGGCCCGCTCGGCCCGCCGGGCGCCGAAGCCGAGCCGCTGCGGCGAGTCGTGGTTGCCGCTGGAGACCAGCACCCGGGCGCCGGCCCCGAGCAGCCGGTCGAGGGCGTCGTCGAGCAGCCGGACGGCGTCGACCGGCGGCAGGGCGCGGTCGTAGACGTCGCCCGCGACCACCACGACCTCGACCCGCTCCTCGCGGACGGTGGCGACCAGGTGGTCGAGGTACGCGGCCTGCGCCCCGAGGAGGTCGACCCCGTGGAAGGACCGGCCGAGGTGCCAGTCCGAGGTGTGCAGCAACCGCATGCCGCCACGGTAGGAAGGACGTCCGACATCCGGCGGGACGGCGCGCGGCGTGGCGGAGTGTGGTTGGCTCGCCGCATGCGCTGCTGGACGGTTCCCTGCCGTGGGTGACGAGGTCGCCGGCACCACGTACACGCGTGAGCACCGCCAGCGGTACCGCGAGAAGGTCCAGCTCTGCCTCGACGTCTTCGAGCGGATGCTCAGCACCGGCGCGTTCGAGTCCGGGCGCGCGCTGACCGGCCTGGAGATCGAGCTCAACCTCGTCGGGGACGACTTCCGTCCGACCATGAAGAACGCCGAGGTCCTGGAGAGCATCGCCGATGCGACATACCAGACCGAGATCGGCGCCTACAACATCGAGCTCAACGTGCTGCCCCGCCCGCTGCCGGGGTCGTCGGCGCTCGAGCTCGAGCACGCGCTGCGCACCACGCTCAACGCCGCCGCCGGGAAGGCGGGCGACATCGGGGCCCAGATCGTCATGGTCGGGATCCTGCCGACCGTCATGCCCGAGCACTTCGCCGGCGCCTGGATGAGCCCGTCGGCCCGGTACGCCGCCCTCAACGACCAGATCTTCTCCAGCCGCGGCGAGGACCTGTTCATCGACATCACGGGCTCGGGCCCGTCCGCGGAGCGGCTGGCGGTCTACTCCGACACGATCGCGCCGGAGTCCGCGTGCACCTCGCTCCAGCTGCACCTGCAGGTGGCGCCGCACGCCTTCGCCCACCACTGGAACGCCGCGCAGCTGCTGCTCGCCCCGCAGGTGGCGCTGGCGGCCAACTCACCGTTCTTCTTCGGTCGGCGGCTCTGGGACGAGACCCGGATCGAGCTGTTTCTGCAGGCCACCGACACCCGGCCCAAGGAGCTGAAGAACCAGGGCGTGCGTCCACGGGTGTTCTTCGGCGAGCGCTGGATCACCTCGATCTTCGACCTGTTCGAGGAGAACGTCCGCTACTTCCCGTCGCTGCTCCCCGAGCTCACCGACGAGGACCCCGTGGCGGTGCTCGAGCAGGGCCGCGCACCCAAGCTGCAGGAGCTGCGGCTGCACAACGGCACCGTCTACCGCTGGAACCGACCGATCTACGACGTCGTCAACGACCGTGCGCACCTGCGGGTCGAGAACCGCGCTCTCCCAGCTGGTCCCACCGTCCAGGACATCATGGCCAACGCAGCCTTCTACTACGGCGCGGTGAAGATGCTGGCCGAGCAGGAGCGTCCGGTCTGGACCAAGATGGGGTTCTCGACCGCGGAGCAGAACTTCCTGTCGTGCGCCCGTCGCGGGCTCGATGCCCAGGTCTACTGGCCGGGCCTCGGCGAGGTGACCGCCGACGAGCTGGTGCTGCGGCGCCTGCTGCCGATCGCGAACGAGGGCCTGGAGGCGTGGGGCGTCGCGGCGCCCGTGCGCGACCGCTACCTCGGGGTGATCGAGGGCCGCGCCAAGACGGGCCGCAACGGGGCGTGGTGGCAGTCCACCGCGGTCGAGCGGCTGCAGGCGAAGGGCATGGACCGGCCGACGGCGCTGGCGAAGATGCTGGAGATCTACATCGACGGCATGCACTCGAACGAGCCGGTGCACACCTGGGAGCTGCCCTAGGTCAGCCCTGGGTCAGCCCCGGGTCGTACCGTCGTGCGTCGTCCAGGGCACGCAGGGCGGCGCTCGCACGTTGCCGAGGTGACGGGCCACCGCGCAGGTGGCACGGTGGGGACCCCGACCGAGGAGGAACGACGATGAGCTTCGCCGACAAGGCCAGGAAGGCCATGGAGCAGGCCAAGGACAAGGCGGCCGGTCTGGCCGACCAGCACGGCGACAAGGTGGGCCGCGCGGTCGACAAGGCGGGCGACGTGGTCGACCGCAAGACCAAGGGCAAGTACGCCGGCCAGGTCGGCAAGGCCCAGTCTGCGGCCAAGGGCGCGACCGGCAAGCTGGCCGCGAGCAGGCGCGAGCCCGGCGACCCCGCCACCCCGGACCACCCCGTCCGCCCCTGACGGCCGCCGGTCCCTGTCCGGTCGCGGACCGGCCCTACCGGTCGGCGAGCCGGGCGGGAAGCCGCCGGTGGCCACCGGGCTCCACCGCGTGGGGGTCACGCGGATCAGGCTCTTGCCCTGGACGGACATGGCCGCGCGGTACTCGTCCCAGTCCGGGTGCTCGCCGCTGATGCTGCGGTAGTAGTCGACCAGCGGCTCGAGCGCCTCGGGCAGGTCGATCACCTCCGCGTCGCCGTCGACCTGCACCCAGGCGCCGTCGAACTCGTCCGACAGCACGAGCACCGACGCCCTCCCGGTGCGGCGGACGTTCACCGCCTTGGCCCGCTCGGGGTAGGTCGAGATGACGAACCGGCCGTGCTCGTCGACCCCACCGCTCACCGGCGACGCCTGCGGGCTGCCGTCACCGCGCGTGGTGATCAGGACGAGGTGGTGTCGACCGCCGGCGAACTCGACGAGCCCGTCCCGGTCGACCTTCGTGGTGGTCGCAGTGCTCCTGGCCATCTCCCGACCCTACGTCGGCACCAGGGGATGCCCACCGGTCGGGACGCCATGACCACGTCGTGGACACCTCGGTAGGCTCCGGCAGGTCTCGACCCGTTCGGATACCGACCTGCAGGAGGCGCACGTGTTCGGCAAGGTGCTGGTGGCCAACCGTGGCGAGATCGCCGTCCGCGCGTTCCGGGCAGCCGTCGAGCTGGGCGCACGCACCGTCGCGGTGTTCCCGTACGAGGACCGCAACGCGGTGCACCGGATCAAGGCCGACGAGTCCTACCTGATCGGCGAGCGGGGCCACCCCGTCCGCGCCTACCTGGACGTCGACGAGATCGTCCGGGTCGCGCTGGAGTGCGGGGCCGACGCCGTCTACCCGGGGTACGGCTTCCTGTCCGAGAACCCGAGGCTGGCGAAGGCGTGCGAGGCCGCCGGCATCGCGTTCATCGGGCCGCCGCCGGGCGTGCTCAGCCTGGCCGGCAACAAGGTCAAGGCGCTCGCCGCCGCTCGCGAGGCCGGGATCCCGGTGCTGCGGTCGTCGGCCCCGTCGTCGGACGTCGAGGAGCTGCTCGCTGCCGCCGAGGCGGTCGGGTTCCCGATCTTCGTCAAGGCGGTCGCCGGTGGCGGCGGTCGCGGCATGCGCCGCGTCGAGCGGCCCGAGGGCCTGAAGGAGGCGCTCGAGACCGCGATGCGCGAGGCCGAGGGGGCGTTCGGCGACGCCACCGTCTTCCTCGAGCAGGCGGTCGCGCGTCCCCGGCACGTCGAGGTCCAGATCCTGGCCGACGCCTCGGGCGAGACCCTGCACCTGTACGAGCGCGACTGCTCGGTGCAGCGCCGGCACCAGAAGGTCGTCGAGATCGCCCCCGCGCCGAATCTGGACCCGACCCTGCGCGAGGCGCTGCACGCCGACGCGGTCGTCTTCGCGCGAGCCCTGGGGTACGTGAACGCCGGCACCGTCGAGTTCCTCGTGGAGACCGCGGGGGAGCGGGCGGGGCAGCACGTCTTCATCGAGATGAACCCGCGGATCCAGGTGGAGCACACCGTGACCGAGGAGGTCACCGACGTCGACCTGGTCTCGGCCCAGATGCGGATCGCCTCGGGCGAGACCCTCGCGGACCTCGGCCTGCGGCAGGAGGACATCCGCGTCAACGGCGCCGCGCTCCAGTGCCGGATCACGACCGAGGACCCCTCGAACGGCTTCCGGCCAGACACCGGAAAGATCACGGCCTACCGCTCTGCGGGCGGCGCCGGGGTGCGGCTCGACGGCGGCACGGCTGACACCGGTGCCGAGATCGGGGCCCACTTCGACTCGATGCTGGTCAAGCTCACCTGCCGCGGGCGAGACTTCCCCATCGCAGTCCGTCGCGCCCAGCGCGCCCTGGCTGAGTTCCGGATCCGGGGCGTGCACACGAACATCCCCTTCCTGCAGGCTGTGCTGGCCGAGACCGCCTTCGTGGAAGGTGATCTCGCCACGTCCTTCATCGACGAGCGCCCGCACCTGCTGGCCGCGCGGGTGGGGGCGGACCGAGGCACCAAGATGCTCCGCTGGCTCGCCGACGCCACGGTCAACAAGCCGTACGGTGAACGCCTGGTCGGCGTCGACCCGGCCGAGAAGCTGCCCCCGTGCGACCTCGACGCACCAGCGCCCGACGGTTCCCGGCAGCAGCTGATCGCGCTGGGGCCGAGGGGTTTCGCCGAGGCGCTGCGCGCGCAGACGCCGGTGGCGGTCACCGACACCACGTTCCGCGACGCGCACCAGTCGCTGCTGGCCACCAGGGTGCGCACCCGCGACCTGCTGGCGCCCGCACCCACCGTCGCCCGGCTGACCCCCGAGCTGCTGAGCGTGGAGTGCTGGGGCGGAGCCACCTACGACGTCGCCCTGCGGTTCCTCGGCGAGGACCCGTGGGACCGGCTGGCACGGCTGCGCGAGGCGATGCCCAACCTCTGCCTGCAGATGCTCCTGCGCGGACGCAACACCGTCGGATACACGCCGTACCCCACGGAGGTGACGAGCGCCTTCGTCGCCGAGGCGGCGGCCACCGGCATCGACGTGTTCCGGGTGTTCGACGCCCTCAACGACGTCGCCCAGATGCGACCCGCCGTCGAGGCCGTGCTCGAGACCGGCACCACGGTGGCCGAGGTGGCGCTCTGCTACACCGGCAACCTCTCCGATCCCGCCGAGGACCTCTACACCCTCGAGTACTACCTGCGCCTGGCCGACGAGATCGTCGCGACCGGGGCGCACGTGCTGGCGATCAAGGACATGGCCGGTCTGCTGCGCCCCCAGGCGGCACGCACCCTCGTGACCGCGCTCCGCGAGCGGTTCGACCTTCCCGTGCACCTGCACACCCATGACACCGCGGGCGGCCAGCTGGCCACCCTGCTCGCGGCGGTCGAGTCCGGTGTCGACGCCGTCGACGTCGCCAGCGCGCCGATGGCGGGCACGACGTCGCAGCCCCCGGCCTCGGCCCTGGTGGCCGCCCTCGCCCACACCGAGCGCGACACCGGCCTGTCGCTGCGTGCCGTGATGGACCTCGAGCCGTACTGGGAGGCCGTCCGGCGGATGTACGCGCCGTTCGAGTCGGGCCTGCCCAGCCCCACAGGTCGGGTGTACGACCACGAGATCCCGGGTGGTCAGCTGTCCAACCTGCGCCAGCAGGCGATCGCCCTGGGTCTCGGCGAGAAGTTCGAGCAGATCGAGGCCACCTACGCCGCGGCCGACCGCATCCTGGGGCGGCTGGTGAAGGTCACGCCGTCGTCCAAGGTGGTCGGCGACCTCGCCCTGCACCTGGTGGCCGTCGGCGCCGACCCGGCCGAGTTCGCCGACCGGCCGAAGGACTTCGACATCCCCGACTCGGTGATCGGGTTCCTCGGCGGCGAGCTCGGCGACCCGCCCGGGGGCTGGCCGGAGCCGTTCCGCACCAAGGCCCTCGCGGGTCGCACGATCCGCCCCAAGGTCGAGGAGGTGGGGGAGCAGGACGCTGCCGCCCTCGCCGAGCCGGGGCCGGTGCGCCGGAACGCGCTGAACCAGTTGCTGTTCCCGGGGCCGACGGGCGAGCTGGCCAAGGTGCGGGAGCAGTTCGGTGACGTCTCGGTGCTCGACACCCGCGACTACCTGTACGGCCTGACGCAGGGCCAGGAGCACGTCGTCGACCTCGGCAAGGGCGTCAAGCTGATCGCGGGGCTGGAGGCCGTCGGCGACGTCGACGAGCGCGGGATGCGTTCTGTGCTGTGTCTCCTCAACGGCCAGTTGCGTCCGGTGCAGGTGCGCGACCGGTCCGTGGAGGTCGACGTCAAGGCCGCCGAGAAGGCCGACCCGACGGTGCAGGGGCAGGTGGCCGCGCCGTTCGCGGGCGTCGTCTCGGTGCAGGTGGCCGAGGGCGACACGGTCGAGGCCGGTCAGACCGTCGCCACGATCGAGGCGATGAAGATGGAGGCGGCCATCACCACACCGGTCGCCGGGACCGTGGCGCGGCTCGCGCTCGGCAGCGTCCAACAGGTCGAGGGCGGCGACCTCGTCCTGGTCGTGGAGCAGTAGAGGCGTGGGCAAGCTCTACGAGAGGATCGAGGGCCGGCTGCTCCAGTGGCTGCTCGCCCAGCCGGTGTTCGTCGTCGCCACGGCGCCGTCGCAGGGCGGCCACGTCAACGCCTCGCCCAAGGGCATGGCGGGCACCTTCGTGGTGCTCGGTCCCACCACGGTCGCGTACCTCGACTACACCGGCAGCGGCGCCGAGACCATCGCGCACCTGCGCGACAACGGACGGATCACGCTGATGTTCACGGCCTTCGCGGGTCCGCCCCAGATCGTCCGGCTGCAGGGCACCGGCCGGGTGCTGCACGTCGACACCCCCGAGTTCGACCAGCTGCGACCGCTGTTCGCGAAGGAGCGGGAGAAGGGCCAGCGGGCGATCGTCGTGGTGGAGTGCGACCGGATCGCCGACTCGTGCGGCTTCTCGGTGCCGTTCATGGACTACGTCGGCGACCGTGACCTGCTCGACCGGGCCCAGTCGCGGCGCGAGGACGGCTACTACGAGAGGTACTGGGTCGAGAAGAACGCCACCTCGATCGACGGCCTGCCGGCGCTCGGCTGAGCCCGTCAGGCCGGTTCAGCGGTGAGGTTCCACCGCTGGATCGTCGGCACGTCGTGCCGCGCGCTCAGCTCGCAGACCGAGCCGGCATCGAGCTCGAGGTGCGCACCGGTCGCGGCCGGCAGGCCGAGGTAGACCGCGGCGAGCACGCGCAGCAGGTGGCCATGGGCCACGAGCGCGACATCCCCCTGCTCGCGCCAGGGCGCGATCTGCTCCAGCACCCGTCGGCACCGGGCCGCCACGTCGTCCAGGGACTCGCCGGGGGTCCGGCCGGGGACGACGCCGTCGGCGAACACGGTCCACTGCGTGCCCGTCAGCTCCCGGACCTGCGGCGTGGTGAGGCCCTCGTAGCCGCCGTAGTCCCACTCGCGCAGGTCGTCGTCGGTGCCGGTGACGTGGAGCCCGGCGAGCTCGGCCGTGCGGCTGGCGCGCTGCAGCGGGCTGCTCAGCACCGCCGCGAACGAGCGGCCCTGCAGGATCCGGGCGATCGAGGCCCCTTGTCGCTCACCGACGTCGTCGAGCGGGACGTCGGTGAGGCCGGTGTGCTTGCCGGTGTGGGCCCACTCGGTGCGGCCGTGGCGTACCAGGACGAGGTCGTGCGGGCTGCAGGTCGAGGCGGCGGGGAGCGCGGTCATGGTCCAACCGTAGACTCGCCGCCGTGCTGCTCCCCGTCGCCGTCGTGCTCTGCGCCGGAGCCGCAGGCCTGGCCGTGTGGTCGCTCGTCGCCGCGGTGCGCGGGGTGCGTCCGAGCACGGGCCAGCTGGTCGCTGCGGCGCTGCTCGAGGGAGCGCTGCTGCTTCAGACCGTGATGGGCAGCGTGCTGCTCGCCACCACCGACCGGGACGTCGACCCGGTGACGTTCGTCGGCTACCACCTGACCGCGCTGGCCGTGCTGGTCCTGGGGGTCGGGTGGGGCATCGCGGACCGGAGCCGCTGGGGCAACGGGGTGTTCGCCATCGCGGCCGCCACCGAGATCGTGCTGGTGCTGCGCCTCGTGCAGATCTGGGCCGGCCGTGGCTGAGCGGAGATCGACCAGCCAGGGGCCGGGACGCGTGCTGGTCGCGATCTACGGGGTGTTCGCGATCTCAGCCACCGCGCGAGCCGGCTACCAGGTCGTGAGCAAGCTGGACGAGGCACCGGTCGCGTACCTGCTCTCGGCCCTGGCAGCCCTGGTGTACCTCGTCGCGACCGTCTCGCTGGCCCGCTCCACCGAGACCTCCCGCCGGATCGCCTGGGGTGCGGTGCTGCTCGAGCTGGTCGGCGTGCTGGCGGTCGGCACCCTGACCCTGGTCGACGCCGCCGACTTCCCGGACGCCACCGTGTGGTCCGGCTTCGGCCGCGGGTACGGCTACGTCCCGCTGGTGCTGCCCGTCCTGGGCCTGCTCTGGCTGTGGTGGACGGGCCGAGCGGCGGCCAGGTCCGAGGAACACCGGAACTGAGGGCGACGTGAGGCGCGCCGAGGACCCCTGCGCGCGCGTAGGGTCTCGCCATGGCGCGCTACCTCGACGTCCACCCGGTGGACCCGCAACCACGGGCGATCGCGCAAGCGGTCCAGGTCATCCGCGACGGTGGGCTCGTCGCCTACCCGACCGACTCCGTCTTCGCGCTGGGCTGCGCGCTGGGCAACCAGGAGGGACGTGACCGGATCGTCGCGATCCGGCAGCTGGACGACAAGCACCACTTCACGCTGATCTGCAGCGACTTCGCGCAGATGGGGCAGCTGGTGCACATCGACAACTCGGTGTTCCGGGCGGTGAAGGCGGCGACGCCGGGCAGCTACACGTTCATCCTCCCGGCGACCTCGGAGGTGCCGCGCCGGCTCATGCACCCCAAGAAGAAGACGGTCGGCGTGCGCATCCCCGACCACCCGGTGGTCAGGGCGCTGCTGGCCGAGCTGGGGGAGCCGCTGCTGTCGAGCACGTTGCTGCTGCCCGGCGAGGAGGAGCCGATGACCGACGGCTGGACGATCAAGGAGACCCTCGACCACCAGGTCGACGCCGTCATCGACTCGGGGGAGTGCGGCAGCGAGCCCACGACGGTGGTCGACTTCTCGAACGGCTACCCCGAGGTCGTCCGGGTGGGGGCCGGCGACCCGGAGCGGTTCGCGTGAGCCGCGAGCTGTCACGGCTCGGTTCGCCCGACGGCGAGGTCGTGCAGGTGCGCGACGACGGCGTGGTCGTGGCCGAGATGCGGGCGCGCGGGGCCCAGGTGACCCGATGGCGCCCAGCAGGTGCCGAGGAGGTCGTGTTCGCCGGCGCGCGGCATCAGGGGCCTGCTGACCGGGTCGTGCACGGTGGCGTCCCTGTGTGCTTCCCGTGGTTCGGCAACGGGCCCCGCGGCGACCTCGTGCCCTCGCACGGACCGGCTCGCCTCGTGGCCTGGGAGGAGCTGGCCAGCGACCTGGTCGACGGGACCCTGGTGACGCGGTGGTTGCTCGGTCCGGCACAGCTGCAGGGCGCCGACGGGGCGGCGCAGGTGCCGGCCGGCGTGACCGCCGTGTTCGTGACCCTGCTCGGACCCGACGCGATGGAGGTGGCCCTGGAGGCCTCGAACACCGGCACCGCCGAGGTCACCGTCGAGATGGCCCTGCACACCTACCTGCGCGTCGGGGACGTCTCGCAGGTCCGCCTCGAGGGGCTCGACGGGGCGCCGTACCTCGACAAGGTGGCGTCGGCAGCCCGCGGTCGACCCGTCCGCGAGGTGCAGGAGGGCCACCTGGTGGTCGACGGTGAGGTCGACCGCGTCTACGACGCGACCGGACCGGTGCTGGTTCACGACCCCGCGCTGGCCCGCACGATCGAGGTCGCCAAGAACGGCTCGGCCACCACGGTGGTCTGGAACCCGTCTCAGGAGAAGGGGTCTGCTTTCGTCGACCTCGATGACGGGGAGTGGCGCGAGTACGTCTGCGTCGAGGCGGCGAACACCGGTGCCGGCGCGGTGACGATCGTGCCGGGCGGCGCGCACACGCTGACCCAGCGGGTCTCGTTGCGGTGAGCGAGTCGACCCCACGCACTTGGCGAGCAGCGGCGCCGCGACACCCTGCACCGGCTCGGGAACGACGTCGACGGATGGGCGGCGCCTGGTTGGTCTGAACCGGGGGCGGCGTCGCCGCGGGCGTCGTGACGGGCGACATCACGGAGCCGGATATCGGCGCTGCGCTCGCGCCGCCGGTATCCGCCTGGGTGATATCACCTTCGCGACCACCGGAAGGGCTGCCCCCTAGGCACCGTCCTGCCGCAGCCACGTGCTGCACTCAGGCGACGCAGAACTCGTTCCCCTCCGGATCGAGCATCACGACGTGGCCGAGGTCGTCGCCGTAGCGCTCCTCGCGCACCCGGGTGGCCCCTGCCTCCACGAGCTCGTCGACCTTGGCGCGCGCCAGCCGCTCGCGCTCCTCGGGGACCCACGGCGGTTCGCCGGCGACCCGGACGTCGACGTGCATCCGGTTCTTGGAGGTCTTCGGCTCGGGCACGCGGAGGAAGCCGATGGCAGGCCCGACCCCGTCCGGATCGAGGATCGAGGCGTTGTCGGGCTCGTCGAAGCCGGGCTCGAGGACGTAGCCCAGCGCGAGCGCCCAGAACCGCGCGAGAGGCTGGGGATCGACCGCGTCACAGCCCAGGGTCCACAGGATGGCCATGGGAGGACCTTAGGCAGGCCAACACGCGACCGGAAGGGCTCGGACGACGCGCCGTTCGTGGCCGCGGCGCGGCAAGCGGTCACGGTGCGGCAGTCTGGCCCCGTGCACCTCGTCGGAGTCGACCTCGCCTGGGGCGAGAAGAACCCCACCGGCCTCGCCGTCCTGGACGACGCCGGTCGGCTCGTCCACGTCTCGAGCGTGCGCACCGACGAGCAGATCGCTGACGCGCTGGCCCCCTATGTAGCCGGGGACTGCCTGGTCGCGATCGACGCGCCTCTGATCGTCACGAACCCGACCGGCAACCGCCCGGCCGAGGCAGCATTGAACGCGGACTTCGCTCGGTTCGACGCCGGCGCCCACCCGTCCAACACCGGCAAGCCCGAGTTCCGCGAGCGTCCACGCGGCGCCCGGGTCTGCGCGCTGCTCGGGCTCGACATCAACCCACGGTCGGGCCGGGCACGGCGGGCGATCGAGGTCTACCCCCACCCGGCCACGGTGGCGCTGTTCCGGCTCGGCCGGACGCTGAAGTACAAGAACAAGCCGGGACGGGACCTCGAGGGCCTGCGGGCCGAGCTGCAGGTGCTGATCGGGCTGCTCGAGGGGCTGACCGCCGCCTCGCCCGCGCTGCACCTGATCGACGATGCCCCGGCGTCGGGGGACTGGGCCGCGCTGCGACGCGCCGTCGACACTGCGCGCCGCAAGAGCGACCTGCGGGTGGTCGAGGACCAGGTCGATGCCGTGCTCGCCGCGTACGTCGGGCTCTTCGCCCAGCAGCGACCCGAGGCCACGACCACGTACGGCGACGGCGAGACCGGCTACATCGTGACCCCGACCCTGCCTGCCGGCCTGACGCCGACCCCTCGGCAGCGGCGGGTCGCCGCGGAACCCGAGCCCGAGGACGTCGCCCGTTCGGCTGTGCGCGAGTACGCGGCGCAGCACCCCGAGCTGACGGTGGCGGCCGAGAGCTGGGTCGCCCTCGTCACCGCGATCCTCGACGACGCCGGAATCAACTACCTGAGCGTCACGGGGCGGGCCAAGAGCGTCACCTCGTTCGCGGCGAAGGCCGCACGCGCGGTCGACGGCGTGCCCAGCTTCGACGACCCGCTCGCGCAGATCACCGACACCCTCGGCATCCGGGTGATCACCTACGTCCACAGCGACGTCGCCGCCGTCGCCGACCTGCTCGACGACCAGGTGGTGGTGGTCGACGACCGGGACATGGGAGTGGAGACCGCGAGCAAGGGCCGGTTCGGGTACGCCAGCCGACACCTGCTGGTCGGCCTCGACGCGGCGCGCGAGACCCAGCCGGCTCACGCGGCCCTGCGAGGTCGCCGTGCCCAGGTGCAGATCCGCACGGTGCTGCAGCACGCCTGGGCCGAGTTCGAGCACGACATCCGTTACAAGGGAACGATTCCCGACGAGCACGTACCGGACCTCGACCGACGGTTCACCCTCGCCGCCGGGTTGCTCGAGCTCGCGGACCGCGAGTTCTCGACGATCCGGGACAGGCTGCAGGCGGGCATGACGACGCACTCGCCCGCCCCGGAGGACGACGACCCGCGGATCAGCCCGCGCGAGCTCGCCGCGTTCCTCGCCGGACAGTACGCGGAGGCAGGCTGGTCGCGCACCGACCATTACGCCTGGATCTCGGGGCTGCTGCTGGAGCTCGGCATCGTCTCGCTCGACGAGCTCGGCGGGGTGCTGCGCGCGATCGACGCCGAGGCCGTCATCGAGCGGATGGGCTACCGCTACCCGCCCGGCGCGGTCCGTCGCCTCGACGACGCGTTGCTCGCCACCTACGCGGACCGGTACGTGAGGCTCAGCGGCAACGCACACCGCGAGTCGGCGCTCCGGGCGCGGCTCGAGAAGCTGACCGGTTGAGGGACGCCGAGTCACCGACGGGTGGCAGCATGAGGCGGTGGACGACACCCGCCGGGTCCTCGAGGACGAGCGTCAGCAGACGCTGCACCGGCTCGCCCGGCTGACGGGCGACTTCGACGACGTGGTCGCGGCCTCGCGCGACACCAACGCCGACGACGAGCACGACCCAGAGGGTTCCACGATCGCGTTCGAGCGGTCGCAGGTCGACGCGTTGATCCACCGGGCCCGCACCCAGCTGGACGAGGTCGACGCCGCCGTCGAGAGGGTGGACGCCGGCCGCTACGGGACGTGCGAGGACTGCGGCCGACCGGTGGGGGAGGAGCGGCTGGAGGCGATGCCGCTCGCGCGACTGTGCATCCGTTGTGCGCGAACGCGTTCGACGACCCGGCCTTGAACGGGTGGACCGTCAGGTCCAGTAGAGGACGCGGCACCCGGGCACGGTCTCGGCGATGCGGGCGGTGAACCACACCCTGAGCTCGCGCATGACGTCCGCCGGGTACACGTACTTCACGTTGCCGAACTTGCCGTGCTTGCGGCTGCGCGACCCCTCGTCCATCTCGAGCCGTGTCCTCGGGTACCAGCCGGTCAGGACGTCCTTGCTGCCCGGTGTGAAGCGGTGCGTGATGAGCTCGGCGGTGAGGTCGAGACCGGCGACGCCGTCGACGGCCGCAGCCACCTGCCGGAGGAGCTCGTCGTAGTGCTCGCGCCAGTCGGGCAGCGGCATGATCGGCGCGATCGTGAGCCCCACCGGGTACCCGTCCAGCGCGAGCCGCCGCAGGGCGCCGAGCCGGGCAGCCAACGGGCTCGTGCCGCCCTCGAACCGGGTCGTGATCGGCAACGCGTTGACGGACAGCCGAACTCGGGTCCTGCCGGCGTGGGGGAGTCCGACGAAGCGCTCGACGTCGTCGTACTTCGTGGTCCACCGCAGCTGGACGTCGTCATCCCACGTGCCGAAGTGGCGCACGGCCCTCTCCCACGAACCGGTGAGGTGATCGAGCGCGAGCGGGTCGGTGTAGCAGGACGCCTCGAACGTGGTGCCCTCGTGGGCACGGCGGGTGCTGCGGCTCGTGACCGTCCCGCGGTGGGCGTACTCGGTCAGGTTCTTCAGGATGTCGTCGAGGTCGGCGTAGACACGCGTGACCGGAGGCCCGTTGAGGGAGCCCGCCAGGTAGCAGTACTGGCAGTGGGCCGGGCATCCCTCGGCGAGGTCCACGCGCCAGTCGGCGCTCGGGGAGATCGGCTGCAGCGTGCGGCGCGAGACAGGGCTGACGACCACAGCCAGGGTCGACTTGGCTCGCGCGTAGGTCTCGCGCTCGGTCGCCCCGCGGACCCCCGTCAACCTGTTCGCCGTGAGGCGCTCCACCTCGATGCCCAGCGACTCCAGGCGCTGGACGACCCTGCGCCCGTGCGGTTGATCCAGCGCCGCAGGCGTCACGACCGCCCGACGAGGGAGCCACCGGCGGGACGGCCGCGGCGCAGGGGCGAGGCCTGTCAGATCGCGTACCGCGGCGTCCTCACCGCTCGCGTCGTGCGGGGTGGTCACCGTGTCCGGCGCGAGCGGGGTCGTCAGGTCGACGTCGTCGTCCGACGGTCCTGTGGCATGTGTGCTCACACGAGCACCGTCGCACGGCGGGGCGTGTGCGGCGCGTCGGGCGACCGTCGAGGTCTGCGCGATGGCAGATCGGTCCCGGTGGCGCGACCCGCCGGCATGGGTGTCAATGGTCGAACCAGGTTTCGTCCGCACCCAGGGAGGCAGTTCTCGTGCACGACATGGCACGCCGGTTCACCGAGGCCCTCGACCACCTGCACCGTGACCGCGAGGTCGGCGGGTTGGTCTCGCTCTTCGCCGATGACGCGACCCTCGCCAAGGCCGACACCAGCGGCCACGAGCAGGGCCAGGAGGGCGCACGACGGTTCTGGCAGGCCTACCGCGAGGTCTTCGACGACGTCGACGTCCGGTACGAGCCCTCGGTCACCGACGACGGAGCGGCCGTCCTGGAGTGGGTGTCGACCGGCACCCTGCAGGACGGGCGACCCGTGGAGTACCAGGGCGTCAGCATCCTGCGAGGGGGCGAGGACGCCATCGGCTCGTTCCGGACGTACTACGACTCGTCGGTGTTCCAGGCGCCGTCCGTGCACGCCGCGGGGGAGTCCGGGCCGACGTCCTCCTGACTCGCTCGGGCGTTCCGTTCAGCGCTTCGGGCCTCCAGGACCGGCCGCGAAGGCCCGTTCGAGTCCGTCGAGGAGCAGATCGAGGCCGAACTCGAAAGAGCTCTCGTTGCTTGGGTGCTCCAGGTGCCAGTGCACGTGCGCGACCAGCTCCGGGTAGGTGTCGAGGCCCGGTCGCGCCAGGAAATCCGCCGCCGCGCGCGCGAGGTCCCGACCCGGCGCGCTCGCCTGGGCCGCGAAGGTCACCGCCTGCATGGCATGGCCCAGGACGTGGTTCTGGATGATGTGGAAGGCGCGGTCCATCAGCGTCGGCGGGAACCCAGCGGCCCGCAGGGTCGCGAGCGAGGCGTCCATCTGCCCCATCCGTGCCGGGCCGACACCCGAGGTCTGCGTGACCCAGAGCATCGCGGCCCAGGGGTGCCGCAACAGCGCCGCATGGGTCTCGACCGCACGGTGGCGCAACTGCTCCTTCCACGGGGCGCCGAGCGGCGGGTCGTCGACCTCGGCGGCCACCTGGTCCGCGAGCGCGTCCAGCAGGTCCGACTTGTTGGCCACGTGGTGGTAGATCGCCATGGCCTCGACTCCTAGTTCGGCGCCCAGCCGCCGCATCGTCAGCCGGTCCAGCCCGTCGGTGTCGGCGAGCGTCGTTGCGGCTCGCAGCACCCTCTGACGGGACAACGGGGTCCGAGCATTGACAGGCACGGTCACCTATCGTACTTTACGACGTACGTTCTTACGACGTAAAGGAGAGAAGGATGAAGGCTCTGGTGCAGGCCCGGTACGGCTGGCCGACCGACGTCCTCGACCTGGAGGCGATGCGGGTTGTCGGCGCGACCGCGATCGCGCTCGCAGCGTCGATGGCGATCCAGAACGCGATGTTTGGTTGGGCCGGAGCTCCCGGCTACGGGGACCCGATCGAGGAGGTGCTCGCCTGGCACACGCAGAACCGGGTCGTGGTCGCGATCGCGGTCGGCCAGGAGGCGCTGCACCTGCCGCTGCTGCTCGGGTTCCTGACCGGTCTCCACGGGCTCGTCGGGCGACGCGGGGGTGCGGGCGCGGACTGGTCGCGCCTCGCGGTGGCCGCGGGCGCGACTCTCTCCGCGGTCTTCGCGCTCTACGCCGTCCGGTGGATCGGAGCCGTGCTGCCCGCCGGCGAGCTCGCCGAGCCGAGCCCGGCGTTCGAGCTCGCCTGGCAGCTGCATGCGGCAGCGTTCGCGCTGGCGCTGCCGGCGCTCGGCACCACCTTCATCGGCGCGGCCATGGCGGCCCACGCGAGCGGGCTAACTCCGGCTTGGCAGCGCCTGTTGGGCCTGGTGGGCGGGAGCCTGCTGCTCGCCGCCGGGGCGGCCAGCCTCGCGATCGCGGACGGTTCGGCGCTCCTGTTCGTGGGGCTGCCCGGCCTCGCCGCCTGGCTCGTGTGGCTGCTTGCGACCGGCGTACGGCTGGTGCGGTCGTCTCCCTCGTGTGCCTCAACGACCCCGCCCGCACCGGCGCGACCCCGTCAGCAGCCGGGCAGCACATCGTCTGCGGGCTGATGATCCGGCCGTGACCCCCGCACCACGCCGCTCGAGAGGACCCCGGATTCCTA
>JBBQSN010000005.1:0-36585 GCA_038213835.1 Actinomycetales bacterium | reverse complement strand
CAGGCCCTGCGAGGCCGGCTCACGCTCCAGCAACGCGGCGTGACGACCCCCAGCCCCTGGAGTCCGTGTGCGCGTCGTCGTGCTCCGTTCCGCCGCAGGTCCGCTCCGCCTCTTCGGCGTGACCGCCCCGCCCGCCGCCCTCGCCCTCGCCGTGGCGTCCGCCCTGCGTGCCGCCGGCGACGAGGTCGAGGTCGTCACCCTCGACGGGCTCGTCGTCCCCGACACCTGGTCCGCCGGTGTCCAGGGCCTCGCCAGCTGGCTGGCCGCGAACCACCCCCAGGCCGACACCGTCCACGCCCTGGATGTCGTGGCCGCGGCCGCAGCGCTCGCTGCGCGCCGCGAGACCGGCGCCCGGGTGGTGGTCCGGGCGCAGGCCGTGCCGGCCGGTCCGAACGAGCCCCGTCGCGTGCTGTGGCCGCTCGTGCTGCGCGCCGCAGACGCCGTGGTGGCCCCGACGGCGGCCGACGCCCGTGAGGCGGTGATGCTGGGGGC
The DNA here is from genome assembly GCA_038213835.1 of Actinomycetales bacterium. Taxonomy (GTDB): domain Bacteria; phylum Actinomycetota; class Actinomycetes; order Actinomycetales; family CAWJMD01; genus JBBQSN01. Next base: position 36,093 of record JBBQSN010000005.1, on the reverse strand, counting down.
CCGTGCAGGCACGGTCGTGCGCTGCCTGGACGGCGCGCTGCTCGCCTCCGCGATCTGCGACCCCGTCGCGCCGATGGTCGACGAGACGCGGTGCGAGCCGTACCTGCTCGCGATGTCAGGCGTGCCGGAAGACCCCCGGACGGCGCAGGAGCTGGTGCGCGCCGCCGTCGTCACAGGCCGCAGGCTCGTCGTCGCGAGCCCGTCCGCGCGGGACGAGACGTCGTGGCCGTTCCTGCGGTTCCTGGCGGGGAAGCACGGTGTGCAGGCCCGGGTCGAGACGGTGGGTCGGCTCGGCGGGCCCGACCTGTTCGACCTGGTCGACCGCTGCGAGGTGGTGATCGCGACCCGGTCGCAGCCCTCCTGCGGACTCGCTCCGCTCGTGGCGATGCGCCGGGCCCGTCCGGTGATCGCCGTGGGCGGCGCGACCGCGGCCGAGGTCGTCGTCGATGGCATCACCGGGCGTCTCGTCGACCCCGCCGTCCCCTACGAGATGGCCTCTGCGGTCGAGGACCTCGTCGGGGCGCCGTTCCGTCGCCTCGCGTGGGGCGTCGCCGGCCGGGACCGCGTGGAGTCGTGCTTCGCACCCGAGCAGGTCGCCCGCGCCCTCGCGACGGCGCACGAGATCACGGCGGCCTAGTGGTTGCGCCCGGACGTCGTTCGAGGGTGCTGCGGGGCAGGCCCCGAAGCACTTCCGGGCGTGGCCACTAGCCCGCGAGCTGGGGTGCGTGGGCTCCCTGGCCGACCGGCGTCGAACCGGTCGCCGTGTCGTCGGCGGCAGCGGACGCCTGCTCCCGCAGCCTGACCAGCAGCTGCGTGATCAGGCGGGAGACCTGCATCTGCGTGACGCCGATCCGGTCGGCGATCTGCTGCTGGGTGAAGCCCCCGTGGTACCGCAGCGCCAGGATGAGCATCTCGCGCTCGGCCAGCCGGTCCAGCAGCGGTCGGACCGTGGCCGAATCGAGCAGGTCGGCGACCGGGACGCCGTCGACGTCCTCGGTGGTCCAGCCCCCGGGCGCGTCGTCGCCCGCCCATTCCCCGGGGTCCGCACCCGGGGCGGGCGCGTCCAGGGAGAGGGTGTCGTACCCCTCGGACGCCACCCGCAGCTCGGCCAGCTCGGCGGTGGACACCTCCAACCGCGTGGCGAGCTCGGTGCGGGTGGGCGGTCGTCCCAGCTCGTGCTGCAGGCCCGCCTCCGCCCCGCGGGCGCGCGCACGCAGCTCCTGCAGGCGTCGGGGCGGGCGGACGTCCCATCCGTGGTCGCGGAAGTGCCGGCGCAGCTCACCGGTGATGGTGGGCACGGCGTACGCGGTGAAACCGGGCCCCTGGCCCGGCACGTAGTTCCGGGCCGCCTTGACCAGGCCGAGGCAGGCGACCTGGACCAGGTCGTCCATCGGCTCGCCCCGGTCGCGGTAGCGGTACGCGAGCGAGCGGGCGAGGGACAGGTGGGCGGTGACGAGGTCGTCCTGCATCTGTGCGGCTCCGTGGTCCGGAGGGAGACAGCGGGGGCTCGACTGCTGGGTCCAGTTGAGCACGGGACCGGGTGACCGACAACCGAGAGCGTGGCGCCGGACGGATCCGTCCGCAGAACCGGGGTGCATCCAGGCGCATGGACGGCCTCGGACCGGGTAGGAGCGAGCCACGGGCCGATCTCCCGAGCGTGTGGACCGTCGCCGAGCGCGCCGTCACGCGGTCGGGGCGGCCCACCAGGCAGGTCCCGCACGGAGCGGGCTGTGACGAAGGAAAGGGCAGTGATGACCCAGACAGCATCCGAGGCCGGCCAGCACGTGGCCGGCGTCGCCAAGGACCAGGCGGCAGACGTCGCCGGCACCACCAAGCGCGAGGCACGTGACCTGCTGAACCAGGGCAGGTCGCAGCTGGTGGACCAGACGTCCCAGCAGCAGCGCAAGGTGGCCGAAGGGGTGCGGTCGCTCTCCGACGAGCTCCGCAGCATGGCCGACGAGGCCCCATCCGGGACGGGGTCGGACCTCGTGCACGAGGTCTCGAAGCGTGCCGACGACGTCGCCGGCTGGCTCGAGCGCGAGCCGTCCGAGGTGCTCGAGGACGTGAAGGACTTCGCCCGTCGCCGTCCGGTGGCGTTCCTGGCCATCGCGCTCGGCGCCGGCGTCGTCGTCGGTCGGCTGGGGCGCGGCCTGCAGGCCGAGCACGCCGACCAGGAGCCGGAGCCCTCGCCGGCGTCCGGCACGGCGCAGTTCGCGACCGTCGCGCCCACCGGTCCGGCGGACCCGCTGAGCGACCCCCTGGCCGCGCCGGTGGGTGGGTCCGTGGGGCAGCCGTACGCGGCGCCGGACCCGGTGCCCGGCTCCGCCGGTCTGTCCGGTCCCGGATCGGGCCCGGCGGCTTCCCCCCGTGACGGACTGTCGGGTCCCTACGACGACCCGCTGCGATGAGCTCGTCCCTGGGAGAGAAGGGCGACGCGCCCGGCGACGGCCGTTCCATCGGCGACCTGCTCGGGCAGGTGACGACCGACCTGTCGGACCTGGTCCGGCAGGAGATCGCGCTGGCCCGGGCTGAGGCCCGCGAGTCCGCGATCCGCGCGTCCAAGGCAGCCGGCATGTTCTCCGGTGCCGCCGTGGCAGGGCACATGGTGCTCCTGTTCCTCTCGGTGGCCGCCTGGTGGGCGCTCGGCAACGCGATCGGGCGGGGCTGGTCCGCGCTGGTCGTGGCCCTGGTCTGGGCCGTGGTGGCCGCAGTCCTGGCACTGCAAGGCAAGAAGAACGTCGAGCAGGTCAAGGGCCTGCCCCGCACGAGCGAGACCCTGAAGAAGGTCCCGCCGGCGGCCAAGGGACACGAGGAGCAGAACCGATGAGCAGCAACGACCCCGACGAGATCCGCGCCGAGATCGAGCGCACACGCGCGAACCTCAGCAACGACGTGAACGCGCTGACGCACGAGGCCAAGCCCTCCACGATGGCGCGTCGCCAGACCGAGAAGGTGCAGGGAGCCGTCGGCCGTGCCCGCGACGCCGTGATGGGGACGGGCTCGGACGCCGGGCGCGCCGTGAGCGGCAAGGCCTCGTCCGTCGGGTCGTCCGCCGGCGGCGTCGCCAGCAGCGTCGGCGACACGGTCACGTCGGTACCTGGGCAGGCGGTCTCCCAGGCCCGGGGCAACCCGGTCGCGGCGGGCCTGGTGGCCTTCGGCGTGGGTGCCCTGATCGCCTCCCTCGTTCCTGCCAGCACGAAGGAGCGCGAGCTCGCGACCAGCGCCAAGGACGCCGCGGCCCCCCTGGCCCACAAGGCGACCGAGGCGGCCAAGGACGTGGCCGAGCAGCTGCGCGAGCCTGCGGCGGACGCCGCCCAGTCGGTCAAGGAGACCGCCCAGGGCGCCGCCCAGACCGTCAAGGACGAGAGCACGTCCTCCGCCCAGGACGTCAAGTCCGAGGTCACCTCGGACGACGAGCCGCAGGGGTCCAGCAGCCTCTGAGCGACGCGCGGGACCCGGGGGAGCGATTCCCCCGGGTCCCGTGGCCGTTCCTGGCGATCCGGCCCTCGCTCCAGGAGATCGGCATCCAGATGCCAGGCCCGGACGCGCATGCGGTGGCACCTGGGGGGTAGGAGCGAGCCGGGTCCCGCACACGGCGTGGCCCCGTCGAAGGGTGTCACCGGATGTCGTCAGCAGGCAGCAACCCCGTCAGCAAGGTCGTCCAGGCGGACGAGACTGCGATCGATGCAGTCCGTCCCGGAGGCGCGACCACTGATCCAGGGGTCCCGGGCACCGAGCCGGCCACGCTCGCCGAGCCGACGGAGCCCCGTGACCCTTCGCCGCCCAAGCCGTCCCACCGGGGACCGGAGCAGGTGTCGCCGACCGGGACCCCCACCGGGGCCCCGGACGACAGCCGGGCGCAGGCAGGACCCTTCCTCACCACGTCCCAGGGCGCGCGCCTCACCGACACCGACCACTCGCTCAAGGCCGGACGGCGTGGTCCGACCCTCCTGCAGGACCATCACCTCCGGGAGAAGATCTCCCACTTCGACCACGAGCGGATCCCCGAGCGGGTGGTGCACGCCCGCGGCGCTGCCGCCCACGGGACCTTCCGGTCGTACGGGACCGCGGCCGAGGTCACCCGCGCAGGTTTCCTCCAGGCGGACGTCGAGACCCCGGTCTTCGTCCGGTTCTCGACCGTCCTCGGCTCCAGGGGCTCCGCGGACACGGTCCGTGACACCAGGGGTTTCGCGACGAAGTTCTACACCGACGAAGGCACCTTCGACCTCGTGGGCAACAACATGCCCGTGTTCTTCATCCAGGACGCCATCAAGTTCCCGGACATCATCCACGCAGCCAAGCCGCACCCCGACCTCGAGAGCCCGCAGGCGCAGAGCGCCCACGACACGTTCTGGGACTTCGTGTCGCTGCACACCGAGGCGCAGCACCACACCATCTGGAACATGTCCGACCGGGGGATCCCGCGGTCGTTCCGGACGATGGAGGGCTTCGGGGTGCACACCTTCCGGCTGGTCGACGCCGAGGGCGCCACGACGCTGGTGAAGTTCCACTGGAAGCCGCGCGCAGGAGTCCACTCCCTGATCTGGGAGGAGGCCCAGCTGGCCGCCGGCAAGGACCCCGACTTCCACCGCAGGGACCTCGCCGTCTCGATCGAGACCGGCGCGTACCCGGAGTACGAGCTCGGCATCCAGGTCTTCCCGGACACCGAGGACCAGACCTTCCAGGGGATCGACCTGCTCGACTCGACCAAGCTGGTGCCGGAGGAGCTCGCCCCCGTACAGCTCGTCGGCCTGCTGCGCCTGGAGGCCAACCCCCGCAACTACTTCGCCGAGACCGAGCAGGTGGCGTTCCACTCCGGCCACCTCGTGGCCGGCATCGACAGCACGGACGACCCGCTGATGCAGGGGCGGCTGTTCTCCTACTTCGACACCCAGCTCACCCGGCTGGGCGGCCCGAACTTCGGGCAGCTGCCGATCAACCGGCCACACGCTCCGGTCAACGACATGCTGCGGGACGGGTCGCACCAGACCGCTGATCACGTGGGCGTCGCCCCGTACCACCCGAGCTCGCTCGACGGCGGGAACCCCTTCCTGGCCGGCGTCGGCGACCGTCCGTTCGTCGACGTCCCGCAGCCGGTCGCGCCGGGCGTCAAGGAGCGGGAGAAGCACGTCACCTTCGACGACCACTTCAGCCAGGCCCGGCTGTTCTGGGTCAGCCTGACGCCGGTGGAGCAGCTGCACACCGCCTCGGCCTACACCTTCGAGCTCGGCAAGGTCTACGAGCAGGCGATCAAGGAGCGTCAGCTGCTGGCGCTGGCGAACATCGACGAGGGCTTGTGCGCGGCGGTGGCCAAGGGCCTGGGGCTGCCCGCCCCCGAGCCCACGATCCCGCTCGCCGACGTCGACCCGAGCCCGGCCCTGTCCCAGCTCGGCGGCACCTGGCCGGTGCAGGGCCGCGTGGTCGGCATCGTCGCCGACGAGGACTCCGACCTGGGTGAGGTCACCGCCGCCCGCCGACTGGTGCTCGAGGCCGGGATGGTGCCCCTCGTGATCGGCCCGCACGGCGGTGTCCTCGGTGAGGGCGCGGACGCGGTCACGGTGCAGCGCACCTTCCTCACCGTCAGCTCGATCGAGCTCGACGCCGTGGTGGTCGCCGGCATGCCGACGCCTGCTCCCGGTGCCGAGCCCGACGTGGACGCCAAGGCGGGTCACCCGTCCGCACCGCACGTGGACCCGAGAATGGCCATGCTGCTGGGTGAGGCGTACCGGCACGGCAAGGCCGTCGGCGGCTGGGCAGGGGGCCAGGACGCGCTCGCGGCCGGAGGAGCCCTTCCCGGCACCCCGGGCGTGGTCGTGGGCGAGGCGGCCGCCGGCGTGCTGGCCCAGGTCACTGAGCTGCTGGGCGCCCACCGGGTGTGGGAGCGGTTCGCCGCCCCGCAAGCGTGAACCTCACGGACGAGGAGCTTGCGTTCCTCCAGCGTGCGCTCGACCTCGCGCGAGGGGGGGTGACCGACGAGCTGGCGTCCCTGGTGGACCACGGACTGCCGGTGAACCTCACCAGTGCGCAGGGCGACTCGCTCCTCGTCCTGGCGGCGTACCACGACCACCCGGGGACGGTGGAGGCCCTGTTGGAGCGGGGGGCGGACAGCGAGCGGGTGAACGACCGTGGGCAGACGGCGCTCGGTGCGGCCGTCTTCCGCCGTTCCGAGCGCAGCGTGCGGGCCCTGCTCGCGGCCGGGGCCGACCCCGACGGCGGGGGCCGAACGCCGCGGGAGATCGCGGTGTTCTTCGGTCTGGAGCCCATGCGGCGGCTGCTGGAGGGGCACCGGGCCGGGTCGCGCCCCGCGGCGTAGGGTGGGAAACCGGGCCCGGGAAGGGCCCGGCACCGCTCCCGAGAGGCACCGCACATGTCGGACGACTGGAGCGTCGCGTCGGCGTCCTACACCACGCTGATCCAGGATCTGGCCACGCAGCCGGACGTGGGCCACACCTGCAGAGCGTGGTCGACCTCGCGATCACGACGATCCTGGCCTGCGACTGGGCGGGCGTCACCGTCCGGCGCGGCAAGAAGCTGATGACGCCGGCCGCGACCGGCACCGTGGTGAACGAGGCGGACCAGCTCCAGTACGACCTGGCGGAGGGTCCCTGCATCGACACCGTCTGGGCCGAGGACACCTACCGGATCGACGACATGGCCACCGACTCCCGCTGGCCGGTCTGGGCGCCGGCGGCGAACCGGCTCGGCATCGGTTCCAGCCTCAGCGTGCGGCTGGCCACCCCGGGCGACACGATCGGCGGCCTGAACCTGTACGCCGGGGCGACCGCGGCGTTCGACGACGACGACGTCCAGATGGCCCACGAGTACGCCCGGCACGCGGCGGCGGCGCTCGCCGTGGCGCAGGAGGTCACCACGCTGCGGACGGCGCTGCAGACCCGGCACAGCATCGGTGTCGCGCAGGGGATCCTCAAGGCGCGCCACCGGCTGACCCTTGACCAGACCTTCACCGTGCTGGTGCGCGTCTCGCGCGACAACAACCTGCGGCTCACCGAGGTGGCCGACCTGGTGATCGAGTCCAACGGGCTCCCGGACCGGTTCACCGCCCGCTAGACGGGATGGAGTGATCGCTGGGCCGGGCCGCTCCACGCGGGGGGACGGCCTCAGCCATCAGGGCTCGCGGCGGTGGCTCACCGGTCCGTGCCGGAGCATCTGAACGACCTCGCGCGGCACGCTGCGGGCGCGCAGGGGCGGGCTCGTCCCGGCGGCCCCTTCGCGCATCCCGGTGATGACCTCCTCCAGCACCTGGACGGCGGTCCGGGTGGGACGCCACCCGAGGACGTCCCGGGCGCGGGCGCAGTCGAGCAGCGGGACCCGTTCGCCGAGGGCGACCCACCCGGCGTCGAGGGGCTGCAGGCGTGCCCGCCAGGACAGGTCCGCCGCGCGACGCAGGACGGCGAAGGGGACGTGCACCAGTCGCGCTCCGAGGGCGTCGGCGACGTCCTGGCCGGTGACCTCGCCGTCTCCAGCCAGGTTGAAGGCACCCGCCCGCGGCGTGCGCAGCAGCCGGACGACGGCATCGGCGACGTCGTCCGCGTGCACCACGGGGACGGCCAGTCCTCGGTCCAGGGGCAGCACCGGGACCAACCCGAGGGCGGCCCGGGGCAAGAGCGCGGGCGCCCCGTACCGCAGCAGCTCGGCTGCGGCCCGGCGCTGCCCGACCAGTCCGGGCCGCAGCCTGCTCACGACCGGGGCGACGTCCTGCTCCACGTGCTGGTCCAGCAGGCGTTCGGCGGCGACCTTGTCGCTGCTGTAGCCGGAGCCGGGGATGCCCGTGGTCGGCCACGTCTCGTCGATCGGCACGGTGCTGATCCGGGGGGCGTAGGCCCCCACCGACGACACGTGCACGAGGTGCGGCACCCCCGCGTCGCGGACCGTCTCCAGCACATGAGCCGTGCCGCCGACACCGAGACGGGTGAGGTAGGCGAGGTCGTGCGAGGGCTGGAACCCCCAGGCCAGGTGCACCACGGCGTCCGCCCCCGTGACCGAGTCGGCCAGCGCGGGCAGGCAGGACCGGTCGCTGAGGTCGGCAGCGACCCAGCGGACGCCCCGGTAGGAGGCCTGCTCGCCGGACGGCGGCCGCCGCACCACGCCCACCACCTCGACGTCGCGCTCCTCGTCGAGGCGGCGCAGCAGGGCGGTCCCGACGTTGCCGGATGCCCCGGTCACCACGATCCGCACGGCGTCAGGCCGTCCGGTCGGTGTCAGGGGAGCCGGCCAGGGTGCGGACGAGCTCGGCGCTCACCGGTCCGCGAGGGGAGGGCAGCGGCATCGCCCGGACGATCGGTTCGGAGGTCACGCCCTGTTCTACCCGTTCGTGGCGGACCTCGCACCCGCTGCCAGGACGCGCGCGGTGGCGCGCCACGGGCACGCTGGACCGCGTGGGCGACCACGGTGGAGACCACCGCGAGCGCGACCGTCCCCCCGGATCATCCGTGCCCGCGGACGCGCTGCCGGACGCGACCGGGTGACACCGTGTCGGTCGCGTCCGGTGGTCCTCACCGCGGCCGCGCCCCCGGGGCCGGCCCTGGGAGGTCCGGAACGGTCACAGCCGCCGGCACTGGTCCTCCTTGTTGCCGCCGACGACGTTCCCGCTGCCCGTGGGCGCCGGGCTGTTCTCCTTGCACTGCAGGTTGCCGTTGACCCGGTTGCCGGAGACGGTCTGGGCACCCGTGTTGGTGAACAGCTGGATGTCGCCGGTGACCCGGTTGGAGCTGAGCGCGGCCGTGCCGCCCTGGACGAGCTGGACGCTTCCGCCGACGGTCGCGGACCGCAGGACGACGCGTCGGTGGTTCTCCGCCTGGACGTTGCCGACCACGCGGACGGAGGTGGCGGTCAGGGTGGCGCCACGCTCGACCTCGACCGTGCCCTTGACGCGTGTGCCGTCCAGGGTGCAGGTCGCGCCGGACGGCACGCGCAGGTTGTCCACGGTGACGGCTCCCAGCGAGCCGCGGCAGGTCCGTAAAGACGTGCCCGCCGGCACCACGGTCGCGGGCGACCGGAAGCGGTTGCGCCAGGCGGTCCTCCAGCTGGGCGCGAATGCCGCCCAGCACGCCGGGGACGGCGCCGCCCCCACGGTCGAGGTCTCGCTCCGGGAGCGACACCTCGTCATCGCGTTGGTGGACGATGGTGTCGGTGTCGATTCCGCCGCCGCCGACACGATCTTCGCGCGATCAACCAGGGCCCGACGCGGGCGAACCTGTCGCCCTCACCGGGAGAGCGTGACGGCGCTCCCGGCCTGCGCCCGCCTGACCCTGGGCCGGCGGCCTGCGAGGCGATCGCGCCCAGAGCGGTCAGACGCCCGGGGCGGGCTCCGGCCCCAACGAGTCCTCGAGGTCCAGCAGAGCTGCCTCGACCACCTCGGTCGGGCTCGGGTGGATCCAGTAGTGCGACCGGGCCAGGCCGCGCACCGGCAGCCCCAGGGTGATGGCGAGGACCAGCGGCTGGATCAGGACCGAGGCCTCCGGAGCGATGACGTGCGCCCCGACGATACGGCCCGTGCCGCGGTCGGCCAGCAGCTTGACCAGGTGCCGCGGTGCGGCCCCGCCGTTCTCGGTCGCCGCGTCCCGGCGACGGTCGTCCTCCAGCGCCCAGCCGAACGCGGTGTCCGCGAGGTCGGCCGTGCCGACGGCCAGGTCGGTGCCCGACCGCCTGGCCTGCTCCTCGGTGAGCCCGACGGCCGCGACCTGCGGCTCGCTGAACACCGCGCTCGGCACGTACCGGTGGTCGGAGGTCACCAGGTCGTCGGGGTGCAGCAGGTTGTGCTGCACGACCCGGGCGTCCTGGTTGGCCGAGTGCTTCAGCGGCGTCGCGCTGGACACGTCGCCCAGCGCCCACACGCCCTCGGCGCTGGTGCGCTGGTGCTCGTCCACAGTGACGACGCCGCGGTCATCGACCTCGACCCCCGCGGCCCCGACGTCGAGCCGGTCGGCGTTGGGACGGCGCCCCACGGCGAGCAGGAGGGCGTCGACCTCGATCCCGCCGGCTTCGATCTCGCCGGCCTCGGTCCCGGCGTCCTCGGCACCGGTGGGGGCCAGCTCCAGCCTGAGGCCGGTGCCGGTCCGGGTCACCCGTTCCACCGTGCTGCCGGTCCGGACGTCCCACCGCCCGCGGGCGAACGCGGTGAACGAGGCCGCGACGTCGGCGTCGTGGTCGCTCAGCAGGGTGTCCCCGGAGTCCACCTGCGTCACCCTGCTCCCCAGTGCGGCGAACACGTGGGCGAGCTCGACGCCGACGTACCCGCCGCCGAGGATCGCCAGCCGTCTCGGCAGCTCGGCCATCCGCATGACGTCGTCCGAGGTGTACCAGTCGGCCCGGTGCGGGTGGTCGGGGTCGTCGGGCTCCCCGGGGAGCGGCACGTGCGGACCGACCAGGTCGTCCAGGCCGTCGATCTGCGGCACCGACGGACGGCTGCCGACCGCGATGACGACCTGGTCGGCGGTGAGCCGCTCGTGGCTCCCGTCGGCGAGGCGTACCCGGAGCGCCCGGGGCCCGGTGAACCGGGCCTCGCCGGCGTAGACCGTCACGTTCTCCTGCTCCAGGCGCGACCTCCGGCCGTCGCGGGCGTCGGCGTCGGTCCGGCCGAAGACCCGGTCCCGCACGGCGGGCCAGTCCACGGCATCGACCTCGACCTCGAGCCCGAAGCGCTCGGACTGCTGGCCGCTGCGCACCAGGTCGGCCGTGCGGACCAACATCTTGGACGGGATGCAGCCGCGGTTCAGGCAGGTGCCGCCGAAGGTGCGACGCTCAACGACCGCCACCGACCAGCCGTCGAACCGCTCGTCGACCACGGTGTTGCCCGAGCCGGAACCGATGACGACGAGATCGAAGTGGGGCACCGTCCCACCGTAGGGTGCCCATCGTCAGGTCGCGGTGGTCACGACGTGGACGTGACCTCCTCGCCGAGTTCCTTGAGCGTTCCCGACCGACGGTCGCGCAGGTAGTCGCGCATCTCCGACCTGATCACGGGGAGCAGGAAGTAGACGCCCAGCAGGTTCACGAACGCGCAGACGAACAGCATCGCGTCGGCGAACCTCAGCACCTCGCCGAAGGTCAGGACCGTGCCGGTGACGGTGAACAGGCAGAAGATGACCTTGTAAATCGTGTCCGAGAGCCTGCTGCGACCGAACAGGTGCGCCCAGGCCTTGAGCCCGTAGTAGCTCCAGGTGATCAGGGTGGAGAACGCGAACAGGGCGACGGCGACGGCGAGGACCAACGGGAACCAGGGCAGCACCGTGGCGAAGGCGTCGGAGGTGAGCACCACGCCGTCGGCGGTGGTGGCGCCCGTCTCGGCGACCTCGGCCCGTGCGTCGAGGTAGCTGGCGGGGTTGGCGATGATGATGGCCAGCGCGGTCATGGTGCAGATCAGCACGGTGTCGACCAGGGGCTCGAAGAGGGCGACGAAGCCCTCGCTGACCGGGCGCCGGGTCTTGACCGCCGAGTGCGCGATGGCGGCCGAGCCGAGGCCCGCCTCGTTGGAGAAGGCCGCCCGCTGGAAGCCGATGATCATCACACCGACCACGCCGCCGCCGACGCCCTCGGGGGAGAACGCACCGGAGAGGATGGCCCCGAAGGCCTCCGGGACGGCGGTGATGTTGAGGCCGATGACCGCGATGCAGGCAAGGACGTAGACCAGGGCCATCGCGGGCACCAGCCGGCTGGTGACGCGGCCGATGGACCTCATGCCGCCGAGGATGACCAGGGCCACCAGGCTGGCGAGGACGATGCCGAACGTCAGCGAGGCGCCGTCGCTGCCGAGGAAGCCGTCGTCGCCACCGGTGACCTGCTTGGCCTGCGCGAAGGTCTGGTTGGCCTGGAACATGTTGCCGCCGGCGACCCCGAACAGCAGGATCGCGACCGCGTACAACCCGGTGAGGGCCACCGACGGGATGCGTCCGAGCCGGGCGAACGCGACGGGCAGGTACCGGAACGGTCCACCGGAGACGGTGCCGTCCTCGTGCACCTCGCGGTACTTCACGCCCAGGGTGCACTCGGCGAACTTGGTGGCCATGCCCAGCAGACCGGCCAGGATCATCCAGAACGTCGCGCCGGCCCCACCGAGGGTGACGGCGACGCCGACACCGGCGATGTTGCCGAGCCCGACCGTGCCGGACAGGGCCGAGGTCAGCGCCTGGAAGTGCGGCACCTCACCCGGGTCGTCGGGGGTGGAGTACCGACCGCGGACCACCTCGAGGGAGGTCCTGAGCCCGCGGAACTGGATGCCCCTGAGGTAGACGGTGATGATGACCGCAGCCGCGATCAGCCAGATGACGACGAACGGGATCTCGATGCCGAAGGCCTTGATCGGGAAGAAGACGACGGCGTTCGCGACGTCCGAGATGGGCTTGAAGACGTCGTCCATGCCCTGCTCGAGGTTCCTCAGCCACCCCGACTCGGGCTCCGTGCTGGAACTGGCGAGCACCGCACCGTGGAAGTTCATGGTCAGCAACCGAAGCGGACCTGCGGCCCGCGGTCAACGGCGAGGGCGAGACGTTGCACGATCGTCACCCATATGCGCCGGTCTGCGCCCGCGGTCAGGCCCCGAGGACGTCGGCGAGCTCGACCAGGGAACGGACCGAGACCTCGGCACGGGCGAAGTGGCCAGGGTAGTCGACCCCGACCCGGTCCACCCACGCCGTCCTGAGCCCTGCGCACGCCGCCCCGTGCACGTCCCAGGGGTGGACGGCGACCAGCATCAGCTCGTCCACCGGGACCCCTGTGGCGGTCGTCGCGTACCGGTAGGCGCTCGCCGCCGGCTTCCACGCGTCGGCGTCCTCGACGCTGAGCAGCATGTCGATCTCGGCGGCGATGCCTGCTCGGCCGAGCAGCGACTCGGCCACGGCGGCAGCACCGTTGCTCAGCGTCACCTGGCGGATCCCGGCAGCGTTCAGCCGCCGGACCCCACCGGCGACGTCCTGGTGCAGGGGGAGCGTGGACATCGCGGAGAGCACGTGGTCGATCGCGGCGGCCATAGCACGATCGAGCGCGACCACCGCGAGGACGCCGCCCAGGGCGTGCTCGGCGAGGACCGCGAAACGCTCGGCGGAGCCCGCCGCGGCGAGCGCGAACCCGTCGCGCAGCACGCTCGCGAACCAGAGGGGTGCCAGGTGGGGTGGCGCCCCCACGTCCAGGAACCGCGCGGCGATGCCTGACATGTCGCTCAGGGTCTCGTTGACGTCGTAGACGATGACGCGGGGAGGTGATGGCACGGCGGGACTCCTCGTCCGACAAGCAGCTGGGGCCGCGGACTCCGAGGCGCCTGGGAAGAGCATGCCAGCGCCGCGCCGAGGTCGAAGGGTCCGGGTGGAATCGCCGGGGGACCGGGTCGGGTTCCGGGGGCGTCCGTCCACCAGGTCGACGAAGGGGCCGCACCGTGCACGCGCTGGGTCTTGCGTTCCTGCACGGTCTCGATCGGCCGGCGCCACCGGCCCTGCGCGCCCGGGTGGGGGTGGGGTTCACCCTGCACGGGTGGCAGAAGCTGCCCGGCGGGCCGGACGGCTTCGCGCTGCTGGCGGGCCTGGTCGCGCTGCTCCTGCTCGGACCGGGTCCGCTGTCGCTGGACCACGCCCTCGGCGTGGACCGAACCGGTGTCCGCGACGACAGGCTCACGGCGCCGGTCGGGTGACGAGCCGTCGACCCGGGGGTGCCCACGCCGTGGTGGAATGCCCCGTGACGGACGGGCGCACGAGCGGCACGGACGGGGCTGCCCGCTCGCAGGATCGGGTCGTCTCGTTCGAGCGGTACGTGCTGCCCGAGGTCGCGGTGCTGTACCGGGTCGCGCTCTCCCTCACGGGGCAGCCGGCCGACGCCGAGGACCTGGTCCAGGACACCCTGATCCGGGCCTACCGCGCGGTCGACCGCTTCGACGGGGCGCACCCACGCGCGTGGCTGCTGACCATCCTGCGCCACACCCACATCAACCGGAACCGGCGTCGCCGACCCTTCCTGCTCGCCGACGGGGACGGGGTAGGCGCCATGGTGGAACGCCTCGCGCCGAGCGCCCCGTCCAGCGACGAGGTGCTGATCAGCACGCAGTTCCAAGCGGTCGTGGCCGATGCGCTGGCCGCCCTGCCGGAGAAGCACCGGGCCGTGCTCGCGCTGGTCGACATCGACGGCATGACCTACCAGGAGGCCGCCGATGCGCTCGGTGTCCCCCGAGGCACCGTCATGAGCCGCCTGCACCGGGCACGCAAGAAGATCAGGGGTGACCTGGACGACAGCGGCGTCCTGCCGCGACGGAGGATGGGATGAGGGTGGGCGTGCGAGAGATGATCGCCATGCAGGTCCGCTGCCTGCGTGCGGCACGAGAGCTGCAGGCCTACCTGGACGGGGAGAGCGACACCCGGTCGTCGCGGATGGTGGCCGCCCACCTGGAGGAGTGTCGTCGGTGCGGCCTCGAGGCCAGCGCCTACGCGGCCATCAAGGCCGCGATCGCGAGCCACGACGACGCCGGACCACCTGTCGAGATGGATCCGGTCGTGCTGACGAGGCTGCATCGGTTCGCGCACGACCTGCAGGGGACGCAGGGCGGCGGGTCGTCGTGACCGGCGACCCGGTCGCCGACGGGGTCGCAGGCACGGGCCCGGGGCCTGCCCACGTGGTCCAGCAGTGACGGGCGGACGACCGACCGCCCGGCAACCGGCACCAGGAGGACCGATGGGCTCGCGCACCTGGGACCTGGTGGTGATCGGCGGCGGAACGGCCGGCATCGTGGCGTCGACGACGGCGGCGGGTCTGGGCGCCCGGGTCGCCCTGGTGGAGAGCGACCGGACCGGCGGTGACTGCCTGTGGACCGGGTGCGTCCCCAGCAAGGCGCTGATCGCCGCCGCGGCCACCGCGGCCTCGGCCCGGCGGGCGTCCGAGAAGGGCATCGACGTCGAGGGGGTCCACGTCGACTTCGGGAGGGTGATGGCCGGCGTGCGCGCGTCGGTGGCCACCATCGCCCCGGTCGACTCGCCGGAGACCTTGAGCAGCAAGGGAGTTCGGGTCATCTCTGGCCGGGCCGCGTTCGCTGACGCGTCCACCCTCCTCGTCGACGGCGACCCGCTGCCGTTCCGGCGCGCCGTGCTGTGCACGGGTGCGTCCCCGTCGGTCCCGGACCTTCCCGGTCTGCGGACGGCTGCCATAACTCTGACCAGCGACAGCGTCTGGGACCTCGACGAGCTCCCTGACCGGCTGCTCGTGATGGGAGGCGGCAGCATCGGGTGCGAGCTCGGCCAGGCCCTCGCACGCCTCGGCGCCCGGGTGACGGTGGTCGAGGCCGCGGACCGGCTGCTGCCCCGGGAGGACCCGGAGGCCTCCGCCCTGGTCGGGGCCTCGCTCCGACGTGACGGCGTGACGGTCCTGACCGGGACGTCGGTGCTGCGCGTGGACGACCGTGACGGCCCGACCACGGTGGTGCACCTCGACGGGGCCGGGCAGACCAGCACGGTCGACGTCGACGCCGTCCTGGTGGCCGTCGGCAGACGGGCCCGGACCGGCGGGCTGGGGCTCGACGCCGCCGGCATCGAGGTCGCCGACCCGGGCACGGTCGTGGTGGACCGGCAGCTGCGCACGACCAACCCGAGGGTCTGGGCGGCGGGCGACGTCACTGCGTTGCCGGCCTTCACCCACGTCGCCGGGGTGCACGGGGCGATCGCGGCGACGAACGCGTTGCTCGGTCTGCGGCGCAAGGTCGACCTGTCCGCGGTGCCCCGGGTCACCTTCACCGACCCCGAGGTGGCCGCTGTCGGTGCGACGGGACCCGGAGCCGGGAACGGCTCCGGCACCCGTTCGGTACGGATCGGGCACACCGACGTCGACCGAGCGGTCGTCGACGGTCGGACGGAGGGGTTCTCCAGGCTGGTGCTGGACCGGCGGCGCAGGATCGTGGGAGCGACGCTGGTCGGCCCCCGAGCGGGGGAGTCGCTCGCCGAGGTGACGCTGGCGATCCGGCGCGGGGCAGGGACCGGGGTCCTGACCTCCACCATGCACCCGTACCCGACCTACGGCGACGGGGTGTGGAACGCGGCGATCCGGGACTCCCGCGCACGGCTGGAGCACCCGCTCGTCCGAGCGGTGATCCGGGTGCTGCTCGGCCTGCGGCGAGGGGGCGACTGATGCGCGGACGCCAGGCCCTGCGGCGGCTGTCGCGATGGTGGCGACAGGGTGATCCGGTCCCGGCCGAGAGCCGGGAAGCGCTGCTGCGCAGGTGGTCCGAGCTGCCGGCATCGGCCAGGACGCCCGCGCAGGTGCTGGGTCGGCAGGCGGTCGGCTGCGTGGGGACGCACGGGGTCTTCCCGCGCTGCACCCTGACGTGCACGCCCTGCTACCACTCCGCCGACGCGAACAAGGTGCGCGTCGACGCCGAGCACACCCTGAGCGAGGTGCGGGCGCAGATGGCCTTCCTGCGGTCGGTGCGAGGCCCTCGCGCGCACGCGCAGCTGATCGGCGGCGAGGTCAGCCTGCTCGACCCGCAGACGCATGCGGCGACGCTGCAGGTGATGCGTGACCACGGTCGCGAGCCGATGAGCTTCACGCACGGCGACTTCGACGAGGAGTACCTGCGGTGCCTGGCGCTGGACGCGACCGGCAGGCCGCGGTTCGAGAGGCTGTCGTTCGCGGCCCACTTCGACTCGCTCATGCGCGGGCGTCGTGGCCTGCCCCGCCCTCGGTCCGAGGCGGAGGTGCAGGAGTACCGGGATCGGTTCTCGGCGATGTTCGACCGGCTGCGCCGGGTCCACGGGGTGCGCTCCTACCTGGCGCACAACATGACGGTGACGCCGGCGAACGTCGGCGAGGTGGCCGAGGTCGTCCGGGAGTGCCTGTCCCGGACCTCGTTCAGCATGTACTCCTTCCAGCCGGCGGCCTACGTCGGTGACGAGCGTCGCTGGCGCGAGGACCTGCGTGCGGTGACACCGGACCAGGTCTGGGCCGAGGTCGAGAAGGGCGTCGGCGTCCGGTTGCCGCACAGGGCCATCAGCTTCGGCGACCCTCGCTGCAACCGGACCTCGTTCGGCGCGATGGTCGGCGGTCGGTTCGTCCCGCTGCTGGTGGACGACGACCCGCGAGACCTGCGCGCCCGTGACGTGTACCTCGCGCGTCTGGGCGGGCTGCAGCTGGGTGGGATCGCTCCCGCCCTGGTGGCCGTCCGCCTGGCCCGGGCCGTCCTGGCGAACCTCTCCCAGGTGGCAGTGGCCGCCGGCTGGCTGCGGCGTGCGGTGCTCCGGTCCGGTGGTGTCGTGGCCCTGGTGAAGGGCGGTGTGCGTCCGATGACCTTCGTCATGCACGTCTTCATGGACGCGGAGGTGGTCGCTCCGGCCTGGGAGCTGATGCAGCGGGGCGAGGTCAGCCCCGACCCGGCGGTGCGAGCCGCGCAGGAGCGGCTGGGTGCGTGCGCCTACGCCATGGCGCACCCCGAGCTGGGCCGGACGGTGCCGGCCTGCGTGCAGCACAGCGTGCTCGACCCCGCAGCCAACGCTCGCCTCAGACGCCTTCTCCCGCTGGCTGTCGTGCCACCCCCCGCTCGACCTGTTCAGGCGCAGGCCGTCCTGAGGCGACGACGTGCCGGGCGGCACGAGGAACCACGACCCCCGTGACGTCACCCGGACGCAGCCGGTCGGCGGTCTCCACCACGAGGACGACCCCCCCGACCTCGACCCGTACCTCCGCCCGAGCACCGGTCGTCCGGACTCCGACCACCGATCCGGTGACGGTGGGGCTCGCCTCCGCGGCGCACAGCGACAACGACTCCTGACGCAGCACGAGCGTCCCGGGCCCCTCGGGCACGCCTGCCCCGACCTCGAGCCGCCCCAGTGACGACACGTGCACGCCTGCCTCGACCTGCCCGGTGACGGCGTTCAGCCCACCCAGGAACCGATGTGCCTCCAGGTCCACGGGGCGCGCGTGCAGCACCTCGGGCAGGTCGTGCTGGACGATCCGCCCCTGGCGCAGGATGGCGACCGTGTCGGCGAGGACCGCCGCCTCGTGCCGGTCGTGCGTGACCAGCAGGATGGTGGGCTCGACGACGGACCTGAGCTGGACGAGGAGCTCGTGCATCTCGGTCCGTAGCGACGGGTCCAGTGCGCTGAACGGCTCGTCCAGCAGCAGGACGTCCGGCTCGGACGCCAGGGCCCGGGCCAGTGCGACCCGCTGCTGCTGCCCGCCCGAGAGGGTCCCGGGGCGGCGGCCCGCCAGGTGCTCCGTCCCGACCAGCCCGAGATAGCGACCAGCGAGCTCGCGAGCAGCCCGACGGCGGACGCCGGCCACCGTCGGTGCGAAGGCGACGTTGTCGAGGACGTCAAGGTGCGGGAACAGGCGGGGCTGCTGGAACACCAGGGCCGCACGACGCCGTTGCGGGGGCACTCGTGCGACGTCCCGCCCGGCGATCAGGATCCGCCCGCCCACCGGGGCCTCGAGGCCGGCGACCAGGCGCAGCACCGTGCTCTTGCCCGAACCGGACGGGCCGAGCAGCGCGACGCAGCCACCGACCGGCACGGCGAGGTCCAGGTCCTGCAGGACCGGACCCGGCCCGGGGTAGGAGTGGGCGACACCGCTCAGCTCCAGACCCGGGGTCATCGTCGTCCCGTCCGCCGGGCGATCGCCCCGGACACGACGAGCAGCACGACCGGGGGGACGACAGCAGCCACCGAGGCGGCGGCGACGGTGCTGTCGTTGCCGGAGGCGGACGCGAGGGCGCCCACCAGCAGCGGGAGCGAGACCAGGGACCCCGCGCCCAGCAGGAGGGTGACGACGTAGTCGCTCCACGCCACCAGGAAGGCCAGGAACGCCGCCGCCGTCAGGGCCGGTGCCACCAGCGGCAGGTGCACGCGCGTCAGCACGTCCCGCCTCGACGCCCCCAGGCTGAGGGCGGCGTCCTCGTACCCCGCGTCGTATCCCACGTAGGCCGAGCGCATGACGTACGTCGTGTACGGCAGCGCTGCCGCGGTCAGCACCAGGAGCACCGAGACGGCCGGCGGGATCCCGGTCCGCAGGACGACGGTGCTGAGCCCGGTGACCACCGCGAACGGCGGCAACGCGATCGGTGCCAGCAGCGCGAGCGAGACGGCGCGGTTCTCCCGCAGCCCGGTGCGGGCCAGCGCCCACCCGGCCAGCGCGCCTGCCGGGGTGGCCACCGCCGCCACCGCCACGCCCAGGCCCGTCGAGCGGGCCCCCGCCGCCAGGACCCCCTGGTCGATCGACGCGCGCCACCCGGTGAGTCCCCAGTCCTGCGGCAGGAGGGAGGGGAACTGCCACCGGTCGGCCGCCGCCCACAGCAGGAGGGGCACGACCGGTGCCAGGAGCCAGACCAGGGCCAGTGCGCTGCCGGTCGCCCCGACCGGCCCACGGGCCCGCGACGCTGCCGCTCGGTGGCCGCTCACGAGGACCGCGGGGTGGTCCGCAGCAGCGCCGCGGTGCCGGCGAGGACGACGACGGCGACCGCGATCGTCACCATGCCCACGGCGGCCGCCTGGGGACGCGTGGTCAGGTCGAGGTCGGTGAGGAGGCGGTAGGCCAGGACGGGCAGGGGCTCCGGCGCGGTCCGGCCGAGCAGCCACGGCACCTCGTAGGACCCGAGCGCGTACGCGAAGGCGATGCCACCTGCAGCCACCAGCGAGGGGGCGGCCAGCGGCAGCGTGACCCGGCGCAGCCGGTGGAACGGGCGGGCACCGAGGTTGGTGGCCACCTCGGCCAGCTCGCCGTGCTGGCGCGCCAGCGAGGCGAGCACCACCACGGCCACGAAGGCCGATTCCTTCCAGGCGTACTCGGCGACCGTGGCCACCCACCACGGGCCGGCGACCAGCTGTGGCATGCCGCCCGCGCCGGTCCCGGTCAGGCGGGCCACCAACCCGGAGTCGCTGAGCAGGAGGCCGATCGAGGCGGCCCCCACCACGTGCGGCACCGGGATGGTCGCGACGGCAGCCGCCCGCACCAGCCGGCCTCCCGTCCTGCCGTCCAGGACGACGACCGCCAGCAGGAACCCGACGACGACGGCCAGCACGGTGCTGACGCCCGCGAGGGCGAGGGACAGCACGGCGGAGCGCACCAGGTCCTGGTCGGCCGCAGCCCCGCGGAAGGCGTCCAGGGTGGGTGCTGCTCGCCCGACCAGGGGCATCAGGCCGGTGCTCTGCAGCGCGGTGGCCGTCAGGCCGGTCCCGACCACCACGACGACGGGGAGCAGGGCGGGGGCGACCAGGAGGGCTCGTCCCACCTGCAGGCGGGGCGTCACCGGCCGAGCACCCGCTCCCGCCACCCCTCCTCGAGCGGCGCGACCCACTCCGCGGACAGCTCGGGCAGCGCGCCCTCGGAGAGCCGGGCGAACGGTGGCACGACGTCCGAGGAGGGCAGGGCCGCGAACCCGGCCGCGACGTCCGGCGGCAGCAGCTGGGTGTCCAGGACCGTGTACTGCCCCCAGACGGCAGGATCGGCCTTGGCCAGCTGCTGCTCGGGTGACAACGCCAGGTCGGCGACCACCATCGCCGCCGCGGCGTCGGAGGCGTTGGCGGGGATCGCGAGGAAGCTGGCGTTGCCCAGGGTGCCCCCCTCCATCGGCAGCACCCGGGTCCCGGCCGGGAAGGTGCCGTCCCGGACCAGCTGCTCCAGGGTGGAGGGACCGTACGTCATCGTGAAGGACACCTGGTCCTCGCGGTACAGGTCCTCGAGCTGGGCCAGGTCCCTCGGGTAGGTCTCGCCGCCGCGCCACAGCGAGGGTGCGACCTGGGACAGCCGGTCCCACAGCGGCTCGGTGATGTCGGCGGACCGCGACCCCGGGTACGCCGAGGGCACCGAGGCGACCCCACCGCCGAGGTCGTACAGCGCCTGCCGCAGGAACGCCGAGCCGGTGAAGTCGGGCGGCGCCGGGTAGGTCAGGCGACCCGGGTTGGCCTCGGCCCAGTCGAGCAGCTCGGAGACCGAACCCGGCGGGTCCGCGACGTCGTCGGAGTCGTAGGCGATGACGAACTGGGCTTGGTGCCAGGGCGACTCGCAGCCCTCCACGGGGGTCCCGAAGTCCTCGGTGAGCAACGTGTCGTCGGGGTCGAGGTACCGCGTCGACGGCAGCCGGTCGGACCATCCGCACAGCCACGCGCCGGCCTGCTGCCCGCTCCGGAAGTTCTCGCCGTTGACCCAGACCAGGTCGACCGCACCGTCGTCACGGCCGGCCTGGATCTCGGTCAGGACCCGGTTGAGGGCGTCCTGGGTGTCGGCGACCGGGACGCGGCGCAGTCGCACGCCCAGCTCGGCCGCCGCGGGGGCCAGCACGTCGTCGACGTAGGAGTTGCCGCGAGCGTCGCCGCCGTACATCCACAGGTCGACCTGCCGACCTCGTGCCTCCGCCTGGACCGCGGCCCAGTCCCGCGGGTCCGGTGCCGGCGACCCGGACGTCCGCACGGAGGGCGCCGAGCACGCTGCGAGCACGACGACGGCGCCGAGGACGGCTGCACCGCGTGCGCGGTGGGACGGAAGGGGTCGCATCCGGGCCTTCCGGTCAGGTGGGAGGGGCAGGCACGAAAGGAACACGATGGCCCCCTCGAAGGCTTCCACCAGGGTGACGACCCCCGATGTCCCCGCCGCCGGCCGAGGCGTGTGGCTGCGGCTCGTCGGTTTCGTCCTGGTCCTCGCCGTGGGCGGGGCGCTCGCCCTGCTCGTCACCGGCGACACCGGGTCCCTGCGGGAGCAGGTCACCGGCGCGGGCGCCGTCGGGTGGGGGCTGTTCGTCGCGGCGTACGTCGCGGCGACTCTGCTGCTGCTGCCCAAGAACGTCCTGTCGGTGGTGGCGGGACTGACCTACGGCGCTGCGCTCGGCACCGTCCTGGTGTGGGTGGCCGCCGTCCTGGGCGCCTCTGCGGCGTTCTGGATCGCTCGCGCCCTGGGCCGGGACGGCGTGGCCCGGCTCGTCGGTCCGGCGATGGCCCGGCTGGACGAGTGGGTCGCGCGCCGCGGGGCCCTGGCGGTCCTGGTCGCACGCCTGGTCCCTGTCCTGCCGTTCACCGCCGTCAACTACGCGTCCGGGCTGACCGTCGTCGGCTTCGTCCCGTACCTGCTGGCCACGGCGGTCGGCATCCTGCCCGGTACCGTCGCGTACGTGGTGATCGGTGCCTACGGCTCGGACCCCGGCTCGTGGCCGTTCGTGGCGGCCCTGGCCGGTCTGGTGCTGCTGGGGTGCGGCGGGCTGGTGTGGAGGCACCGGGAGCGCCGGCACCGTGCTTGACCCGGTGGCGCGACGGTGGACCTCACGGCCGCTCGAACGCAGCGCCGCGTGGCTCGACCGACGCTGGATCTCGCCGGACCGGATCACCGTCGTCGGCATCGGGGTCGGACTCGCCGCCGCGGTCTGCGCGGCCCTGGCGGCGTGGCCGCTCGCGCTGGCGCTCTGGCTGCTCTCGCGGCTGGCGGACGGCCTGGACGGGACGCTCGCCCGCCGCCGGCGAGCACGGGACGGCACACCGGACTCCGGCGCCGGCGGGTTCCTCGACATCACCGGGGACTTCCTGGTCTACGGGAGCTTCGTCGTCGGGGTCGGTCTGGGGGCGGGCGGCTCGTTGCTGCCGTTCCTGGCCGTGCTGCTCGCCTACTACGTCAACGGTGCTGCCTTCCTGGCCTTCAGCTCGATCGCCGAGCGCACCGGCAACCAGCTCGACGACGGTCGCTCCCTGTCCTTCGTCGGCGGTCTCGCGGGAGGGACGGAGACGGTCCTGGTGCACGCGCTGTGGTGCGTGCTGCCGTTCTGGGCCGGGCAGATCGGCTGGGTCTGGAGCGCGGTCGTGGCCGTCAGCGCCACCCAGCGGGTCCTCGCCGGCTACCGGACGCTCCGAGCCGGCTCCGAGCCGCACGACGGACGACCATGAGGGGCCTGCCGCTCCCCGCGCGTCCGACGCGGTACACGACCGTCGCTCGCTGGTACGACCTCGTCTCCGCCGAACCGTTCTACCGCCGTGGTCGACGCCTGGCCGTCCCGCTCCTGCAGCTGCGTCCGGGCGACACCGTGCTCGACGTCGGGTGCGGCACGGGGCTGAACTTCGCCCTGATCTCCCGGGTCGTCGGGTCGACGGGGCGGATCGTCGGACTCGACTCGAGCGCGGAGATGCTCGCGCAGGCGCGCCGTCGTCACCGCGGGCGGGAAGGGCCCGCGGTGGTGCTCCGTCGCGGCGACGCGACGTCGCTTCAGCCCGACCAGCTGCTGGAGATGGTCGGCCGGCCCGTCGACGCCGTGATCGCCACCTACTCCCTGTCGTTGATGGCGGACTGGCGCCGGGCGTTCCAGGTCGCCCACGAGGTCACCCGCCCGCTGGGCCGGATCGCCGTCGTCGACATGCAGCGTCCGGTCGCTCGTCTGGTCCGGCCGCTGGCCGACCTGGCGATGGCGGCCGGAGGATCCGACCCTGCGGCCAGGCCATGGCTGGCGGTCGAGCAGACCTGCACCGACGTCGAGGCCCCGACGTCACCCGGTGCCCACGTCCAGGTCCGGGTGGGGACCAAGGACCCGGTCTGAGCGCGACCCCCGCGTAGGGCGTGTTCCGAGGCATCCCCCGGCCGTAGACGTTGTGGAAGCGCAGTGCCGTCGCGCTGCCGGCGCTGTTCCGCTCGGCGACCGATTCCGGCGAGGCTCCGCGGCTCTTCGAGGACGGTGCCCAGCGGCGCGACTTCGTGCACGTCGACGACGTGGCCCGCGCCGCTGTGGCCGCGCTGACCGACCCCCGGGCGGCCCGGGGTCGCTGCGGGGCGACAACGTGGGGTCGGGACGCGTCACCACGATCGGGGAGGTGGCCTCCGCCCTCTCGACGGCGATGGACGGGCCCGAGCCGGTGACCCCGGGGGCGTACCGCCTCGGCGACGTGCGCCACGTGACGGAGTCCTCGCAGCGGATCATGGACGAGCTGGGGTGGCGCGCCGGAACCGACCTCGCCGCCGGCCTCGCGGACCTGGTCGCGCCCGACCGCTGACCGGGCTCACGGCGGGGATGGGCTGATGCGCGGTCCCCGGCGCGCCGCGCCCCGGCCCGGCCGGCTGATACGCGACGCCGAGCCGACCACGCCACCAGGACCGCGGCCGAGGCGAGCGTGCACGCGATCTGGTCGGGCGTGACGCCGAGCAGCACCTACGCGCAACCGGCGGCGACCGGGACCGCCAGCCACTGCGGACGTCGGGCGAGCACGACCGGTTCGAGCTCAGCCTCCCGGCGGCGGAGCGCGACACCGACGCGGCGAGCCTGCTGTGACGGACCCGGCTCGCCCTCCGGACACGACCCGTCGGGGTGAGAACGAGGGGGCCCGAGCACGTCCCCGCGGTTGCGAGATCCCGGCGAGGTGTCAACCTGAGGACAGGACACGACCAGGCGCCTGTCGCGGACCACCGTCGACGGACTCCATCACCCGGGAGACCCAGATGAGCACGGCTGAGAACGAACCGATGCCCCCCCGCAACACCTTCGCGAAGCCCACGGCCGACGTCTCGTGGAGTGACCTCGGGCAGGACCTCTGGTCGTACCTGACCGGTCGCGGCGCGGCGATCAACTACAGCTTCGAGGGCATGAAGGTGCAGGTCCCGCGAGACACGGGCGAGGACGCACCCAGGGCCACCTGGCAGCTGGACGGTACCTTGCGCATCACCACCAGCGACGACGAGTTCACCGGCTCAGACCCGCAGCGCGGCTGAGCACGTGGTGTCCCGGCTGAACTTCGACGCCGACCTGACCTTCTCGGTGAGCCATCCGGCCGTCAGCGGATCGGGCACGGAGTCGGCGACGGGCACGATCACGGCCAGCGGCAGCCACATCGCGATCCACAGCGACGACATCGTCGCGATGGCCTCGAGCGGTTCCGACCGCACCCTGCACGCCGTCGCGGCCGGCCTGGCCCACCGGGGCCTGACGCTCTCGGTGTCCGGTCCCCACGGCACGGTCGTGGTGCTCGGTGCCGTCAGGAGCCGCCTGCTGCACCGCCTGCTCACGCGGTCGCCGTACGTCGTCGTGGTCGGCTGGCGTGAGGCATGGGCGATCCGCCGTGGGCAGCGTCGACGGGCCGGTTCCCTCGACGGTGCCGCGCCGGGGCTGATGGACCTGCTGCCACCCCCCACGGTGCTCCCGCTGGCGCCCACGTTCGGCCGCATCCGTCGCCCGGTCACCACGACGCACGACCCGCTCGGAGGTGGCAGGCCGCAGCTGGTGCTGTCGATGGGGCCGGCCCCGACGCGAGGGGACACCCGCAAGGTCTTCCGGCTGTCGCCGGGGGTCACCACCATCGGCAGCAGCGCCGACGCCGACCTGGGGCTGGACGGACTGGCTCCCCAGCACGCCGAGATCCGCCGGGACGACGAGGACGAGTACAGGCTGTTCGCCCTGGCCCCGGACGTCGTCACCCTCGTCAACGGGGCCGTCGCCGACCAGCACCTGCTGCGCTCCGGTGCGCGGATCCAGCTCGGGGCCTGGAAGCTGAGCTACTCGCGCGAGGAGTTCGCCGACCACGGTCGTCCCTACGGGGGCCGCGAGGGGGGTGAGCTCAGCCACCAGCGGGACCAGCCCAGACCGGCCTACGGACCGCCGCAGTCGTCGACCCGCCGCCCCTGAGGCGTGGGGGCCGGCTCGGTGTCGGCGCTGCGGGAGGACGCGCAGGTCGAGGGATGTGGGTCCGGGGTCACCGGGTGGGACCGTCGGGCCCACGGGCGGGATCGGCCCAGGGGCCGGAGTGGGAGGGGTCCCCGACGATCACGTCGGCGAAGTGCACGTGCAGCAGGTCCAGCCCGACGGGCACGTCGACCGGGCCGAGCACCTCCACCAGGCACGCGGCCGTGAGCCTCCTGATCTCGTCGGCAGCCGGCAGCAGCTCGACCCCGTAGCGCGCCACCAACGAGAGCGTCACCCCTGTCAGGGTGTCGCCGCCGACCAGGTCGGTCCGGACGTGCAGCAGGGCGGCATCGGGGACCACGCCGTCGACGGCGTCCCTGATGTAGGCGACCAGCACCTGCTCGCTGACGTGGACCACGCCCGACGCCGATCGGGCCCGGATGAGGGGCGAGCGTCGGGTGGCCCGCAGGGCGCGAGCCAGCACCCGGTCCGAGATCTCCACCCAGCGGGGGTCGCGCCGGTCCTGCAGGCTCTGCGTGGCCGCCCGCACCAGGGCAGGGCTCGTCGCCGCGCCCGCGCCGTCAGGGCCCTGTCGCGGTGTCCGGTCGCTCATCGCCACTGCTCCATCCTGACCGCCACGCTACGTCGGGCCCGGTGCAGCTGGCCTCGCACCACCGTCGGGCTCGTGTCGAGCACCATGGCGATGTCGTCGTACGAGAACCCCTCCAGCTCGCGCAGCACCCAGCTCGCCCGCTGCCGCCAGGGCAGTTCGCCGAGCGCCAGCGCCAGGACCTCCCAGATCTCGGCGTCCAGCAGGAGGTGCGCCGGGTCGGTGCTGCGGCCCTCGGCGTCGGGGCTCAGCAGCTGGTCGTCGACCGGGACCGGACGCGCCTTGCGTCGCTGGGCCAGGACCTCGTTGGCCGTGATCCGGAACAGCCACGTGCGCAGAGCCGAGTCACCGCGGAACTCTGGCAGGTGCTGCCACGCCTTGACCAGGGCTGCCTGCACCGCGTCCTCGGCGTCGGCGTCGTGGCCGTGGAGCATGTGCTTGGCGTACCGGAACATCGCCTCGGCGTGACGGTGGAAGATCTCGGTGAAGGCCTCGCGATCGCCCAGGGCAGCCAGTCGGGCCAGGGTGCCGTCGGTCGGTGCGGCGACGTCGAGCCCGGGGGGAGCCGCCACACCATCCTCCCGTCCCGCGCACCGGGACGGTCCCGGACAGGACGAACGAACCGCATGCCGGCCCGACGCGCAACTCGGTACGCCGCGTGCGTGCGGTGCCGCCCTGATGAGCCCCCCGGGATGCGGGTGTGACCCACATCACCCATGCTGATGCGTGAGGTTCGGCGGTCTCGCGCATCCAACTTGCGTGTCGGGCGAAGACCCTGACCGACCGGCACGAGGACCAGGCGTCGTGGTCACCGCCACCGATGCCCCACCCACCTGCAGGAGGAGCTCCCATGACCGACAAGACCGCGGAGAAGACGCCGACGAGCCCCATCGGGGCCGGGTCAGATGACACGAGCTCCGCGCTGGTCACCCAGCACGGCCGGACCACCATCGCCGATGCCGTGGTGGCGAAGATCGCCGGCATCGCCACCCGCGAGGTGTCCGGGGTGCACGCACTCGGGGGCGGCGCCGCACGTGCGGTCGGTGCTCTCCGTGAGCGGATCCCCGGCAGCCGGACCAACCACAGCCAGGGGGTGTCGGTGGAGGTCGGCGAGCGCCAGGCAGCGGTCGACCTCCAGCTGGTCGCCGAGTACGGGGTGTCCATCGCGGACCTCGCCGAGGGGATCAGGGCCAACGTGATCGGGTCCGTCGAGCGGATGACCGGCCTGGTCGTCACCGAGGTCAACATCGAGGTCCAGGACGTTCACATCGAGTCCGACGACGATCAGGACGGCGAGCAGGACCGGGACGTCCCGCCGGCCCCGCCCCGGGTGCAGTGACCGGAGCCGGGGACGGCGTCGACCGCGCGGACGTCGCGGACTCGGTCGCCGCTGCGGTGCTGTCCGTCCCGGGCGTCGTCGACCTGCACCCGGGGTCCTTCGGGGAGGTGGCGACCTACCTGCCGGGGCGGCGGGTCAGCGGTGTCCGGGTCCGTGCCGACGGAACCGCCGAGATCCACGTCGTGCTGCGGTTCGGCGTCCCCGTGCTCGAGACCGCGGACCGGGTCCGGGCCGCGGTGCGTGCGCTGGTCCCTGGTCAGGTGGACGTCACCGTCCAGGACGTGGTGGCCGACGTGTCCCGCACCGTCTCGGGCGGTCGGCCGTGACGCAGCCGCCTCCCGCGCACGATGCCTGGCAGCGCGCACGTCGCGAGGTCGCCCGTGCGCACCACCCCGATCGCGGCGGTGACGTCGAGGTGTACCTGCACCTGCTGGCGGAGGTGGACCGCAGCTTCGGTCGGCCCCGGGGTGCCGGCGTCCCGGGAGGCGTCCGGGTCGAGGACGGCCCCAGGGTTCGATGGCGTCGCCGCCGGCGCCGCCGGCTGAGGCAGCTGGCCCGGGTGGTCAGGACCGCTCGCGGGCGCCTGCCACGCGGCACCCCGGGGCGACGCCGCTACGGCTCGCTCTGACCTCCAGCACTCCCACGAAGACCTTCGCCCATCACCTGACCTAGGAGACACCATGAGCACCTCCACCATCGGCCTGCTGGCCGGCCTGCTTCTCGGGATCGCCGCTGCGACAGGCGGGTTCTGGGGCTTCCTGATCGCGCTGGTCCTCGGTGTCGTGGGCTACCTGGTCGGGGGGCAGTACGACGGCGAGGTCGACCTCGGTCAGCTGCTCGGCGGCCGCCGCCGTGGCTGACGCGTCGAGAGCCCACGACCGGGAGATCGCCGGACGCGGTCGCCTGGTCATCCACGACCGCGTGGTGGAGGCCATCGCCCGGACCGCGGCCACCGAGGTCGGCGGCGTGACCCGCTGGGGCAGTGGCCTGGACAGCGTCGTCGGCCGTCGCTACCCCAAGGCGGACGCCAGCACGGCCGGCAACCGGACCCGGATCGGGCTGGAGGTCGCCGTGGTGTGGCCGTCCGCGTTGCCCCAGGTGCTGCAGCAGGTGCGCGAGCGCGTGCGCACCCGGGTCGGCGAGCTGACCGGTCTCGAGGTCGACGCCGTCGACGTGCTCGCAGCCAGGATCGTCCAGGACGCCGAGACCGAGCCCAGGAGGGTCTCGTGACCACCGACTCGACCACCGACTCGACCACCGACCCGACCACCGGCGCCCCGGTACGGCCGATGGGTGCTGCACGCGCCCCGGTCGGGACCGGGGCCGTCCAGGTCGTGGGCATCGTGCTGGCCGTGCTGCTGACCGCGCTCGGCGTGGCCGCCGTGCGTGACACCCTCCTCGCCGCAGGTCTGGTCGACGGCAGCCCGTGGCTCCTCGACGCGGCCGGGCGTCTGGACGGTCTGCGCCCTGCGGGCTGGGCCCTGGCACTCGGTGTCCTGCTGGTCCTGGTCGGCGGCTGGCTGGTGCTGGCGGCGCTGCGCCCGCGACCCCGGACCGGGTTGGCCCTGCGAGCCGACACCGGTGTCTTCCTGCGGCCCAGCGGAGTGAGCCGGCTGGCGTCGGCGGCCGCCGAGGACGTCGACGGCGTCCTGGACTCATCGGCGTCCACCCGGCGCCGTTCTGTGTCGGTCACCATCACGACCACCGGGGACGGGAACACCACGGACGCGGTCCGCGAGGCCGTGACGACGCGGTTGGCGCACCTCGACCCCACCCCCACGGTGCGGGTCCGGGCCAGGACGGGGGCAGACCGGTGAGCCGGTCCGTGGTCGCGGCTGATCGCGTCCTGGTCGTGCTGGTCGGGCTGTCGCTGGTCCTGGGTGGTGCGGCTTTCGGCGTGTGGTTCCTGGCCGACGAGGGATGGTTGCCCTCGACCGTCGAGGCTCCGGGCGAGCTCAGTACCGCGGCCCTCCGGTCGGCGGCCGAGACCGACTGGTGGCCATGGGCTCTGGGGATCGCCGGCGTCGTCCTGACGCTGCTGGGCCTGCGCTGGTTGGCCGCGCACCTGCCCGACCGTGGTGTGGGGCGCCTGCGGATGCGCGGGAGCGGGGCCGAAGGCCGGCTCGAGGTCGACGCGGGGTCCGTGGCGTCCGCTGCCGCCGAGTCGTTGGGACGGGTCCCCGGGGTGCGCTCGGCTCGGGGGCGTGTGCTGCGGCAGCGGGGTCAGCTGGTGGCCACCATCCGTGTCACGATCGAGCGAGGCACCGACCTCGAGCAGCTCGCCAGGGCGTGCGACCGCGCCAGCACCGACCTGGCGACCGCTCTGGGCCGGGACGACCTGCGCTGCAGCGTGCGACTCGACGTCGCGCACCGGGACCGTTCGCTGCCACGAGTTCACTGACTCGTGCTGACAGCAGTGCTGTCGGCCGTCGACGACCGATCCAGGTCCTCGGCGTCACTCCCGTGGGCGTGAGGACGGACAGGGCCTGCAGCTGCTCGTCGCGGTGATCCTCGTGGTCGGGATCAATGTCGATCCGGATCACCCCCGACATCATCACCGGGATCGCGACTGGAGTCGCCATCGTCAAGGTCGCGCGTGGTCGGGCGGACCACCACCTGCAGCGTCGTACGGACCTTCTGTCCGAGTTGGGGCACCTGGACCTGCCGTTCGCCACGCCGCCGCTCGCCCCGGTCCTGCGCTGCGGGGACCGGGCTGCCGCCGCGCTGTCGTGGGTCAAGGGCGGCCCACGCCGCACCATCCCGGGCGGGCTGCGGGCTGAGGCGGTCCGACGGTCGTCGACGACGGCGAGCCGGAGCCCGTCCAGCGGGTGGTAGATCGAGTCGTGACGCACCTGCGAGCCTGACGCCCACGACGAGCGCGATCAGCCGGGACGTCCCGGCCGGGCTGGACGCGGCGGGACTCCGGTGGCCATCGGCCGGGTACGGCATCGTGGGATCCCGACGATCCGGCTCGCCGGCCCCGCGCACGACCGGTGATGCGGGAGCCGGCAACGTGAGGTCCCGCACCGAACGAAGGCGATCGCAGCCGCGGCCTTGGCAACGCCGCTGGTGTGAAGGACGAGCTCCACTTGATTCCGTCGACGCGCGCCACCCTGACCGATCCGCGCCGACGGCCGTACCGGGGAGAGCTGGCAGCACACGTGAAGCCGGCCGCCCGACGGTATGGGAGGCACCGGGCGGCCGGCCGATCTGAGCTGCGTCAGAACATCTTTCAGGAACCCAGGCCGCCGGTGAGCTTGCCGAGCAGGTCCCTGGGGTCGATCCCGAGCTTCGCGAGCAGGCCCTCGTCCTTGTCGGTGTCGACCTGGTCGGGCAGGTCGGCCTCGGCCTGCCTGGCCTTCTCGTGGTCACCGCGGTCCTTGAGCATGGCGAGGATCTGGCTCTTGTCGATCTTCATCTCGTCGTCCTTCGGGTGGGGTGAGAACGTGAACCGTTGGGACGCCTGCTCCTTCGCCCCTCAGCGTCGAGCAGGCGTCCCGTCTGGTGGTGCGACCTAGCGCTTGTTCTGGCGCTCGGTCTCGCGCAGGGACACGTCGTCACCCTCGGTCTCGATGACCTCCTTGCGGACGTCCTCGGTGACCTGCTGGTCCTCGGTGACGGTCTCGGTGTCCATCCGGACCCGCTCGACCGGGACGGCCTGCTTGTCGACGACGACCTCCTCCTGGTGGAGGGTGATCTCGTGCTCCTCGGAGGTGATGTCGCCGCCGGACATCGCCTCGCCGCGGTTCTCCTCGGTGATCGGCTCGCGCTCGATCCGGACCTCCTCGCGGGTGACCGGGACCGTGACGGTCTGCTCCTCGGTCACCACGTACTTGCGCAGCCGGGCCTTGCCGGCCTCGCGGGACTCGGTACCGACCTTGAGCTGCTCCTCCGAGCGGGTCATCGCGCCGTCGGTGCTCGGGCCGGAGGTGTCCTGGCCGGGGCCGCCGGTGCGGTCGCCCTGGTCCTTCCTCGGCTTCTCACCAGCAGAGGGCGCCTCGACGGCGTCTGGGTCCTGCAGGCCGTAGTGGCGGTAGAGGTCGGCCTCCTGCTCGGGGGTGATGTGACCGTCGGCGTCGACCCGGGGGGCGTCCTCGACCTTCTCCTGGGCGAAGGGCACCCGCAGCTGGTCGCCCTGCAGGGTGGCCTGCGACAGCGGGACGAACGACTCCGCCTTGCCGAACGTGCCGGTGCTGACGGTGACCCACTCGGGCTGGTCGGTCTTGTCGTCCAGGTACACCTGGCCGATGCTGCCGATCGTGGCGCCCTGGTCGTCGACGACCTGGGCACCCTGGACCTGTGCCTGCTGGATCTGCTCGGTGCTGATCATGGGAACTCCTTGGTTGCTGGGGGTGGTGGTGGAAGGTGCGGCGACCGCGTGGTGCGGTCAGTACCGGGTGGCTCCGGTGGTGGTGTCCTGCCGGACGTCGTAGACGCCGCCCTGCGGGCCGGCCTGGTCGTGCTCGGCCTGGGCGCGGCCCTTGGCCTGCTGCGCCTGGTCCTTGACCGACGGGGCCTTCGAGGCGTGCTCCTTGACCTTGGGGGCCTCGTCCTCGGCCGTGGTCAGGTAGAACTCCCAGCGCTGCTGCATCGGCTTGATCAGCCCGCCGCCGGCGCCGACGACGATCACGCCGGCGATGGTGGCGAGGATCGCGATCAGGACCGGGGTGGTGACCGTGGTGGCCACGCCGATCTGGTTCAGGGCGGCGATGACGCCGAGGAACAGGATGAAGATGCTGGCGATGTTGGCCAGCGTCCTGCCGTAGGACAGCCCACCCAGGGAGCCCTCGATCAGGGTCTTGACCGCGGCGGCGATGGCCGAGGCCACCACGACGATGATGATCGCGACGATCAGCTTGGGCAGGAACGCGATCACCGAGGTGATCAGCTCGCTGATCGGGTTCGGGCCGAAGACGCCGAACGCCATCTGCAGCACGAACAGCAGGATCGTGTAGTAGGCGAGCTTGGCCACCAGGTCGCTGGCGTCGTACTGCGACTTCTCCAGCGCCTTCTTCACCCCGCCGCGCTCGACGGCGCGGTCGAAGCCGACCTTCTCCAGGACCTTGTCGATCGCCTTGGCGATCATCTTGGCGACGAAGAAGCCGATGATCAGGATCAGCAGGAAGCCGATCAGCTTGGGAACGAACGCGGCCACGGTGGACAGGCCGTTCGTCAGTGCGTCTTGCATGGAAGACCTCCAGGAACATCACGTACCGGACACGGTTGTCGCCCCGGCGTCGACGGCGCTCCGCCGGCGCCTGCGTGTGGGCGCAGGCCGGCTGCCATCCCCCGTTAGAGACGGGAACCGCGTGATGTGTCACGCGCGGTGACGTGAGTCGAACGTCACACGGTTCGGGAGGGCGAGATGGCCAACCGTGTGTATCGGGGAGTCCCGGAGGTGGAAGGCCCTACCGGTGCGCGATCGCGATCTCGTCGTCGATCGCCTCGGCCAGCCTCACCGCGTCCAGTCCCAGCCGTGCGTCCACCGCGACGCCCACGGTCACGGTGCCGGCGTAGCTGAAGAGGCTGACGCCGAGCCCGACCCGTCCGACGGTGGGCGCCCAGAAGGCGACGTCCTCGATCGGGCAGGAACCGATCCTCAGCTGCTGCCGGGGTCCCGGCACGTTCGTCACCACCATGCTGACGCTCTCCTCGAGGACGGCGACGGCCAGCGCCCTGGCGAAGTGGGGGAGCGCCCCCACCACCCGCAGCAGCAGGAAGGTGCCACCGGCCTCGGCGGAGAGCTTGCGGCGCAGCGTCCGGTGGGTCACGGCCCGGAGCCGTTCGACCGGGTCCGGCCGGCCCACCGGAAGACGGACGACGACGACGCCGAACAGGTTCCCGAGGTCGGCCGGGACGGCCTGTCCGCCGCGGAGGTCGACCGGCACGAGGGCGCGCAGGTCGGCCACGGCACTGCCCTGCTCGAGCAGGTGGTGGCGCAGGCCGCCGGCCGTCGCCGCGAGCAGCACGTCGTTGATGCTGACTCCTCTGGCTCGCGCCAGGTCTCGGACGCCGTCGAGGTCGTGCGGACGGGTCAGCGCCAGCAACTTGTCCGGTCCGAGCGCTCCCCGCAGGTGCGTCGGCGGCTCGCCGAGCGAGAGGAGGAGTCGCGCGATCGTCGCCAGCATCGCCACCGCCGCGCGCGAGCTCTCGATCGCTCGCCTGGCCGGTGACCGAGCCGGCCCACGGCGGGGCACCGGATCGGGCCCCGGTGTCGCGCTGTCCGTCAGGCGCAGGAGCACCGAGGCCAGGGCCGTCCCGTCGGCCAGGCTGTGGTGGAAGCGCGCGACCAGGGCGCTGCCGCCGCCGTCGCGTCGCACCAGGTGGATCTGCCAAGCGGGCCGATCGGGATCCAGTGCGCGAGAGACCAGCTCGCCTGCGAGCCGCTGCAGGCCGGCGTCGTCGCACGGTTCGGCCGGCGTGGTGTCCACGACGTGCTGCGCGACGTCGAACGTCGGGTCGGAGCGCCATCGCGGTCGCAGCGCGCGGACGGCCGATCGGCGGGGCAGCTGGCGGAACCGGGGGTGGGCCTCGATCATCCGCTCCTGGACGAGGTCGCGGAGCTCGCCGAGGTCCAGCACCCCGGACAGCCGCAGGACGGCCGTCACGACGAGCCGGTTCTCGGGCCGGTCGAGGCCCAGCCAGGCCGCGTCCGCGAACCTCATCCGCTGCGATCGGTCCATCGGGCCATCCTGCCGGGTGCTGGTGCGGCTCGGGCACCTGGTCCTCCACGTCGCCTCAGCCGACGGCGCGGGGCGCCGCGGTGGGCGCGTAGATCACCCGGATCCACCCGGTGGGGAACACCTCCGTGGCGGTGACGGCCAGGTGGTAGGGCGTGTCACCGTCGTCGAAGAGCCTGCGCCCGGTCCGAACGGCGACGGGGTGGACGAGCAGACGCAGCTCGTCGACCAGGCCGGCTGCGAGCAGCTGCTGCACGACGGAGATCGAGCCCGGGACGAGGACGCCCCCCACGTCAGGGTCGGCCTCGAGCGCGGCGACGGTCTCCACGAGCTCGCCGTCGAGCAGCTCGGAGTTGCGCCAGGAGAGCTCCAGCGGCTGCCGCGAGACGACCACCTTGCGCAGGTCGCCGAGCTGCCTGGCCATCAGTGCGTCCTCCTCGCCCGCGGTCTCACGACCGGGCCACGCGGCGGCGAAGCTGTCGTAGGTCTGACTGCCCATGAGCAGCACGTCGCAGGTGGCGTAGTCCTCGCTGACCGCGCGGCCCATGTTCTCGTCGAAGTACGGGAAGTGCCAGGCCGGTTCGATCTCGGCGACGCCGTCGGCCGAGACGAACAGGGTGGAGACGAGCGTGGCCATGGGAGTAGCTCCTTCGGGTCGGGTGGTGTCGGTGGTGGGACCGGCACGGCACGCCGACATCATCGGTCGATCGACGTCTTCGCGAGGGGCGACGCCACCGGATCACGACGAACCGTCCGGTGGGAGGGCGGGCCAGGTCCCCGGTACGGCCACGTCGGCTCGGGTGGCGATGATCCGCTTACTACGTAAACTCACAGGTGGCCCAGACCTGCGCCGCTCGATCCTGACGAAGCACTGAGGTCGACGAGGCGCAACTCGGCGCCTGAGAGCCGATGGCCGAATGGCCACCGCCCGCAGCATCAAGACAGTCAGAACCGCTCTGCGACGGACCATGTCGCCACGTCCCCACCCCACGCCCCATCACATCCGAGGAGCTCCTCCCATTCCCCGTAGCACCTACACCCGTGCCGCCCACGACGTCGGCCTGGCGGCCTGGTTCGGCGGGACGCTGGCGAACGCCGTCGCCCTCAACCCCGCCTCGGGTCGCTCCGGCGACCCGGCCTCGACCGGTCGCGTGGCGGCCGACGGCTGGGACCGGTGGACTCCGGTCAACGCGGCCGCCATCGGCCTGCACCTGGCAGGCAGCATCGGCCAGCTCGGTTCGAACGCGGGCCGTGTCGCGGCCCAGCCGGGCGTCGGCGCGATGGCGGTCACCAAGACCGCACTGACCGTCGCATCCCTCGGCGCCACCGCGTACGCGCGACTGCTGGGGCGCCGCCTGTCCCAGCAGGAGGGCGACGTGCCGGCCGACTCGGCCACCGAGCCGGTCGCGACCACCCCCGAGCACCTCGCGTCGGCTCAGCGCCAGCTCTCGGCGCTGCAGTGGGTCGTCCCGGTCCTGACCGGCCTCGTGGTCGTGATCAGCGCCCTGGCGGGTGAGCAGCAGCGTGTCAGCGAGGCGGCACCGGCCACCACGCGTGGACTGGTCGCTCGTCTGACGGGCCGGCGCGGCTGACGGCTGCACCTGGCCGAGCGGGGGGCGTCCAGCACGCCCCGCGGCGTCCGCTCGGACAGGGTGGCCGTCCGTCGATGTCGATCAGCACTCCTCCTGCTCGATCCCCTCAGGCTCTCGAAGCGAGCGTGAGCTCTCGATCAGCGCCTGGGCGCAGATCGCGGCACGATGGCGGTATGAGCCACGACGACGACGAGAGCCTGGACCGCCGACCCGACGGCGTGGACGACGCCACCGTGGAGGCCGTGGGAAGGGTGAGCGAGGCGCTGGAGGCGGTGGAGATCGTTCGAGGTCATCTCTACTCCGCGCACCGGCTCAGCGGC
>JBBQSN010000004.1:0-39352 GCA_038213835.1 Actinomycetales bacterium | reverse complement strand
AGCCCGGCGAGGTCGGCCTTCCGGACGGGCGAGCGCGAGGTGTCGGTGCGCACGAGCAGCGCCGTCCACGCCGCGCGCGAGGGCTCGTCGACAGCACGCGGGACCTCGCCCAGCGACTGCGGGCCGGCCAGCCCGGCGAGGAGCGTCAGCGTCGTCCGGGGGAGGCCGGCCGGGACCTCGCCGGCGTCGAGCGCAACCAGGGCGGCCCGGACGGCCTCCCGTCCCAGCCAGTAGCCGGAGCCGTCGTCGCCGAGCAGCCAGCCGTGGCCCGAGGCGGTGCGGACCAGCAGCCCGCCGCGCACCTGGCCGACGCTGGCCCCGGTGCCCGCGACGAGCACGGCTCCGTCCGCCGCAGCCGTCCCGGCGGCGTACGCCACGTGCACGTCGCCGACGTACTGCGGGGCGACCCGCAGCCCGGCGCCGGACAGGACCCTCGCGAACTCCTCCCGTCGCGGCCCGGACGCCAGGGCGGACCCACCCGCGACGCCGAGCACGACCCGATCGACGCAGGCTGGGTCGACGTCCTGCAGGGCGGTGGCCAGGGCCGCTGCCAGCGAGGAGGCGGCCAGCTCCGGCGATGAGGTGGGGTTCCCCGGCCCCGCGCGGCCGGTGCCGAGCCGGCGACCGTCGGCCCGGGCCACCAGCACCCGGGTGCTGGTGCCGCCCAGGTCGCCACCGAGGACCACGGCAGGCTTCACGACCGTTTCGATCACGTTTCACGCTCCCTTGTGATCGCCCACGCCTCTGGACGCACGCATTCAATCACGCTACGGTCGCCGTCGACAGGTCCGGAGCGGGGCCTGAGGCGCGTCCGAACGGGGTGCGCACGCCACGAGACGGCCGCCCGTCGGCCGGGAGGGGAGCGGCCGTGGCCACCGGTACCGGTGTCAGCGCCCAGGCCTACGTCGAGGCCCTGCGTCCGCTGCTCGACCGGGTCGTGGCGAGCTCGGAGCAGGGCGTCCAGCGGGCCGCCGAGCTGATCGCCGGTGCGGTGCGGGCCGGTGGGCTCGTCCAGGCCTTCGGTACCGGCCACTCCGAGGCGCTGGCGATGGAGTTCTCGGGCCGGGCCGGCGGACTCGTCCCGACGAACCGGATCGCGCTGCGCGACATCGTGATCCACGGCGGTGCGCATCCCTCGGTGCTGGCCGACGGCACCATCGAGCGCGACCCTGCGCTGGCAGCCCGCCTGTACGAGCTGGCCGGACCGTCACCAGCCGACGTGTTCGTGGTGGCCTCCAACTCCGGCGTGAACGGCTCCACCGTCGAGCTGGCCCGGATCGCCCGCGAGCACGGCCACGCGGTGGTCGCCGTCACCTCGCTCACGCAGACCGACCAGGTGCCCTCGCGGCACCCGTCGGGACTGAGGCTGCGCGACGTCGCCGACGTCGTGCTGGACAACGGCGCCCCGTACGGCGACTCGATCCTGGACCTGCCCGGCGGCGGGTCCGTGTGCGCCGTCTCCTCGATCACCGGCGCGCTGCTCGCGCAGCTGGTGGTCGCCGAGGTGGTGCGTCGCCTGCTCGAGAACGGCGTCGTCCCACCCGTCTACCTGTCCGCCAACGTCCCCGAGGGCGACGCACACAACCGGGCGCTGGAGGACCGGTACGCAGGAAGGTTGCGACGCACCGCCTGAGCAGGCCACCCCCGCCGCAGCACCAGAACAGGTCAGTCCCAGCAGGTCAGTCCCAGCAGGTCAGATCCGAAGGAGCACAGGATGTCTTTGCCGAACGAGCACTCACGCCGGGTCTTCATGCAGCGCGCCGTCCTCGCGTCGGTCCTGGCAGCGGGCGGGGCAGGCACCCTGTCCGCCTGCGCCAGCGGCGGGAGCAGCGGTGGGGCCTCCACCGGCGAGGGCGAGGTCAGCGCCGACAACCCGTTCGGCGTCGCCCCCGACGCACCGCTCGACGTCGTCATCTTCAAGGGCGGCTACGGCGACGACTACGCCAAGTTCCACGAGGAGCTCTACAAGAAGCAGTTCGCCGACGCCGAGATCACCCATGCGGGCATCACCGACATCCGCCAGCAGCTGCAGCCGCGCTTCAACGGCGGCAACCCGCCGGACGTCATCGACAACTCCGGTGCCGAGAAGCTGCCGATCTCCACGCTCGCCGACACCGGCCAGCTCTCCGACCTGACCGCGCTGTTCGACGCCGAGTCCATCGACGGCGGCAGCGTGCGCGACGGCGTGCTGCCCGTGGCCATCGAGGCGGGCCTCTACGACGACAAGCCGCTCGTGCTCAACTACGCGCTCGAGTGCTACGGGATGTGGTACGACCAGGCGCTGTTCGACTCCAAGGGCTGGGCGCTGCCCGAGACCTGGGCCGACTTCATGGCCCTGTGCGAGGAGATCAAGGGCGCCGGCATCGCGCCGATGGCGCACCAGGGCAAGTACCCGTACTACATCCAGCAGTTCCTGATGGACCTCGCGGTCAAGCACGGTGGCCAGGAGGTCGCCTTCGCGATCGACTCGTTGGAACCGGACGCCTGGAAGAGCGAGTCGATGGTGGCTGCGGCCGAGGCGCTGGCCGAGGTCAAGGGCAAGGGCTACATGCTCGACGGCACCGAGGGCCTGGACCACATCCAGTCCCAGACCGCCTGGAACGAGGGCAAGGCCGCCTTCATCCCGTGCGGGTCGTGGCTCGAGAACGAGCAGAAGAGCGTCGCCCCGGCGGAGTTCGTCACCACCGTCGCGCCGACCCCTCTCCTGGACGGAGCGAAGCTGCCGTACGGCTCCACCCGGATCAGCGCGGCCGAGGCGTTCATCGTCCCCTCCAAGGCCAAGAACGTGGCCGGCGGCATGGAGTTCCTGCGGATCATGCTGTCGAAGGAGGGCGCGGCGAAGTTCACCGAGCTCACCGCGGCGCCCACCGTCGTCAAGGACGCCGTCGGCGGTCTCGACCTGACGCCGGCCGCAGCGTCGGTGCAGGCGCTGGTGGAGTCCGGCGGCGACGACAACTGGAACTACTACTACGACGTCTGGTACACGCCGATGGACCCGAAGATCCAGTCGGCCGTGGCCGAGCTGGCCGCGGGCCGGCTCGACGCCACCGGGTTCTGCGACGCCGCCCAGAAGGCGGCTGACGAGGCCGCCGCCGACCCGACGACGAACAAGCGCACCCGGGGCTGACGCCCGCGGCGGCCTGATGCCGCCGGCTCGCCGAACCACACCCGAGGACGACGAGGAGGACGACCCGATGCAGCACGGCAGGTACCGCTTCGTGGTCGGCTTCCTCGTCGTTCCCCTGGCGCTGTACGGCGTCTTCGTCATCTCGCCGTTCGTCCAGGCCTTCTACTACTCGCTGACGAACTGGACGGGCGTCTCGCCCGAGTTCGAGTTCGTGGGGCTGGAGAACTTCCGCCGGCTCGCGGACGACTCGGTCTTCCTGCGGGCGATCCGCAACAACGTCCTGCTGCTGGTCGTGGTGCCGGTCGTCACCATCGCGCTGGCGCTGCTGTACGCGTTCCTGCTCAACGTCGGTGGGCGTGTAGGTGCCGCCGGCGTGCGGGGGGTGCGCGGCTCGGACTTCTACAAGCTCGTCTTCTTCATGCCGCAGGTGCTGTCGGTGCCGGTCATCGCGGTCATCTGGTCGGTGATCATGTCGCCGACCTCGGACGGCCTGCTCAACTCGGTGCTGGGGGTCCTCGGCCTCGAGCCGTCGCGGTTCCTGGCCAACCCGGACATCGCTCTGTGGTGCGTGGTCTGGGTGATGGTCTGGGGCAGCGTGGGTTTCTACCTCGTGCTGTTCAACGCGGCGATGACCTCGATCCCGCGCGACGTCTTCGAGGCCGCGCTCATCGACGGCGCCGGTCGGGTGGCGACCTTCACCCGGATCACCATCCCGCTGCTGTGGGACACGATCCAGACCTCGTGGGTCTACCTCGCGATCCTCGCCCTGGACGCCTACGCGCTGGTGGCCGTGATGACCGCCGGCCCGGGTGGCCCCGACAACTCCACCCAGGTGATCGCGCTGCAGATCGCCAGCAACGGCTTCCAGTTCGGGCAGGCCGGGTACGCGTCCGCGATGGGGGTCGTGCTGTTCTTCGCGACCCTCGTGATCGCCGCCATCATGCTGCGGATCACCCGCCGCGAGCAGATCGAGTACTGAGCATGAGCCGGACGAGGAGGCAGGTGACGACATGGCCGTGACGACCGGACCGCCCACCGGGACGACGGTGGACGACGGGCCCGACCGACCGGTGCGCGCCGCCCGCGGCAGCGCGGGCGGGGGCGCGAACCTCGCGTCGCACCTGGTGCTCGCCCTCTGGACCGCCACCGTGGTGCTGCCGTTCGGCTGGGCGCTGATTGCCTCGACCAAGACGACGCGGGAGATCTTCGGTGATCCCTGGGGCCTGCCCGAGACGGCGCGGTGGGGGAACTACGCGAACGCCTGGGACAAGGGCGTGGGGGAGTACCTGCTCAACAGCGTGGTGGTGGTCACCGGCGGTGTCCTGCTGACCATGCTGCTCGGCTCGATGGTCGCCTACGTGCTGGCGCGGTACGAGTTCCCCGGGAACCGGCTGGTCTACTACCTGTTCGCCGCCGGGATGATGTTCCCCGTCTTCCTCGCGATCGTGCCGCTGTTCTACGTGGTGCAGAACCTGGGCATGCTCTCGACCTACCGCGGGCTGATCCTCGTCTACACGGCCTACTCGCTACCGTTCACGGTGTTCTTCATGCACGCCTTCTTCCGCACCCTGCCGCGCTCGATCGCCGAGGCCGCCGTGCTCGACGGCTGCTCGCACACGTCCACGTTCTTCCGGGTGATGCTGCCGATGGCCAAGCCGGGCCTGCTGAGCATCGGCGTGTTCAACGTCCTCGGGCAGTTCAACCAGTTCGTCCTGCCGTCGTTCCTGTCCGCCCAGAAACCCGTCCTGGCGCAGGGGATCGCGACGCTGCTCGCCAGCCAGCGGTACGAGAACGACTGGGGCGCGATGTTCGCGGCGCTGGCGATCGCGATGCTTCCCGTCGTCATCGTCTACGTCGTCTTCTACCGGCAGATCCAGTCCGGGCTCACCAGCGGGACGCTGAAGTAGTCCACCGGCCGGTCCGCGCGGGTCGTCGCGTCCGTTCCCTGGGAGGATCGCCAGCATGAGCAGCACGGCCATGGACGACCCGTCCGAGACGGACGACGAACCGGCCCTGGACCAGCCGCTCGACCGGTCGCGCCGGTGGCAGGCGCTGCTCGACGTCGTCGCCCGGACCGGGCGGCTGTCGGTGACCGACGCGGTCGAGCGACTGGGCGTCTCCGGCGCCACGATCCGTCGCGACTTCCTCGCCCTGGCCGACCAGCAGCTCGTCACCCGCACGCACGGCGGCATCGTCGCCTCCGCCGTCGCCTACGACCTGCCCGCGCGCTACCGCGGTCAGGACGGCGGGGCCAAGGAGCGGATCGCCTCGCTCGCCTGCGACCTGCTCGAAGAGGGCAGCGTCGTGGCGTTCAACGGCGGCACCACCACCTCCGCCGTGGCGCGTCGGCTCGCGGCCCGGGCCGACCTCGCCGCCACCAGCGTGCGGCCGGCGATCACGGTGGTCACCAACGCGCTCAACATCGCCACCGAGATGGTGCTGCGGCCGCACGTACGCACCGTGACCCTCGGCGGGGTGGCCCGCCAGAAGTCGTACGAGCTCACCGGCCCGCTCGCGGCGCTGGTGCTGGAACAACTCTGGATCGACACCATGGTGCTCGGCGTGGACGGCTTCTCGTTCCAGGACGGCGCGTCGGCCCAGCACGAGGGGGAGGCCGGCATCAACGCCGAGATGGTGCGCCGGTCCAAGCGGGCGATCGTGGTGGCCGCGTCCCCGAAGCTCGGCCAGCGGGCCTTCGCCCGGATCTGCGACTCCGACGCCATCGACGTCCTGGTCACCGACCGCGACGCGTCCGACGCCCACGTCGGTCCGCTGCGCGAGGCCGGCGTCGAGGTCCTGCTGGCCTGACGTGGAGGGTGTCCGGTGAGCGAGCGGAGCGAGCGAACCATCTGGCACAGCGCGCACGCCACGGCGAGGCACGAGCCGTGAGCGAGCGGAGCGAGCGAACCATCTGGCACAGCGCGCACGCCACGGCGAGGGACGAGCCGTGAGCGAGCGGAGCGAGCGAACCATCCGGCACAGCGCGCACGCCACGGCGAGGCACGAGACGTGAGCGACCTCCAGTGCGCCGTCAGGGTCCTGCTGGCCCGGCACGGCGAGGCGGTGTCGGACGGCCCGCTCCGGGTCAGCGACGATGACCGGCCCCTGACCGCGCGGGGTCTGGCGCAGGCGGTGGAGCTGGGTCGGTCGTTGGCAGAGCGGCGCGTGGCGACCGTCTGGTCGTCCACGGCGGTGCGGGCCCGCGACACCGCCGCCGCTGTGGGGGACGTCCTGGGCCTGCCGGTCGAGGTCGTCGACGGCGCACACGAGATGCGCGTGGGGGACCTGGCTGGCGCCGTCGACGGTCCGGCGGGCGTCGACCGCGTCTACCGGTCCTGGTTCGACGGTGACCTCCGCGTGGGGTGTCCCGGCGGGGAGACGGGGCACGAGGTGGTGCAACGGGTCTCGTCCGTGCTGCAGGACCTGGCCGACCGGCACAGGGGCGAGACGGTGGTGCTGGTCACGCACGGCGGGGTGATGTCGCTGGTGGCCGCCGTGCTGTGCGGGGCGCCGTCCGCGCTGGTGGGGCCGGGCACCCGCGTGCCGACCTGCGGTGTGGGCGAGCTGGCCGGCGACGGGGACGGGTGGTCGCTCGTGAGCTGGCCCGGCGTGCCCTCAGACCAGGGCTGAGACCTCGGCCAGCACGTCGTCGGCGCAGCCCCACGAGAGCGTGACGCCGGAGCCGCCGTGGCCGTAGCAGTGCACGACCGACCGCTCGTCCTGGAGGACGGTCTCCAGCCTGACCTGCGGCCGGGCCGGACGCAGCCCGACCCGGTGCGCGACGACGCGAGCCTTCCGCAACATCGGGTCGACGGCGGTAGCACGAGCCAGGATCCGTTGCGCCACAGCAGGATCCGGCGTCGGCTCCCATTCGCCGTCCTCAGCGGTGCCGCCGACCACCACGTGGTCGCCGCGCGGGATCGCGTACAGCGGGCCGTCCGCCTCGTCCTCGTCGCACCACCACTCGTCGATCCCGGGATCCTGGACCACGACGACCTGCCCCCGTACGGGGTGCACCGACGGGTCGGCCGCCAGCGCCCGGGCGCTGACCCCGGTGGCGTTGACGACGACGCCGCGCTGCGGCAACGCGCGCAGCGGCATCCGGGTCACGCTGCCGCCGGCCGCGACGAGCCTCTCGACCAGCCACGGCAGGTACCGCGTGGTCTCGACCACGGGGACCGTGAGCCGCCACCCGGACGAGTACCCCGGACGCGGGTCGATGACCTGCTCCAGCGCGGGGTCACCACCGGTCGCCCAGCTGGGGCGCGGGGGCGTGGTGGCGCCGTGCAGCAGTGTGCCGGGCGTCATCCGGACGCCGGTGGCTTCGTCGGCGGCGAGCCGGGTCAGCTCGTCCAGGGTGGCCCTGCCCCAGCGGTTCACGCTCTCGACCGGCTGCGCCAGGTACGGCAGCCAGAGCCCGCCGGCGACGGCCGAGGTGGTCTCCAGCGGCAGGTCGCGGGCCAGCACGTGCGCGTCGTACCCCGCCTCCGCCAGCCGCACGGCGCAGGACAGCCCGATGACGCCCGCGCCCACCACGATCACCCGCTTCACGGGTGCATCCTCGCAGCCCGCGGCGCGGGCCCGGCCATGCTCGCAGTCAGAACAGCCGGGTGGACGAGTCGTCGACGCCGCGCATGGCGTCGTAGTCGAGGGTGAGGCAGGCGATGCCGCGGTCGTGGGCCAGCACGCGGGCCTGCGGCTTGATCTCCTGCGCCGCGAAGACGCCCTTCACCGGCGACAGCAGCGGGTCGCGGTTGAGCAGCTCGAGGTAGCGGGTGAGCTGCTCGACGCCGTCGATGTCCCCGCGGCGCTTGATCTCGATCGCGACGGTGACGCCGCCGGGGTCCTTGGCGAGGATGTCCACCGGGCCGATCGCCGTGGGGTACTCGCGCCGGACCAGGGTGTGACCCGTCCCGAGCACGTCGATCTGCTCGGCCATCAGCTTCTGCAGGTGCGCCTCGACGCCGTCCTTGATCAGGCCGGGGTCCACGCCGAGCTCGTGCGCGC
This sequence comes from Actinomycetales bacterium, assembly GCA_038213835.1. GTDB lineage: Bacteria > Actinomycetota > Actinomycetes > Actinomycetales > CAWJMD01 > JBBQSN01. The sequence continues at coordinate 31,218 of JBBQSN010000004.1, read as the reverse complement.
TGTCGTGCAGCACCTCGTGCAGGTGCACCACCAGCCGGTCGTCGGACTTCGCGTGCTGCACGGTCCAGAGCGCGACCACGCCGGTGGCCGCCTCGCCGGAGTCCGGGACGGTCTCGGCCATCGAGCACGGCGGGCTCATCCAGTTCAGCGGCTTGTAGGACCCGCCGTCAGAGTGCACCAGGACGCTGCCGTCGGCCTTGACCAGGAGCAGCCGGGTGGCCAGGGGCAGGTGGGCGGTGAGCCGGCCCTCGTAGTCGACGGAGCACCGGGCGATGACGAGACGCACCCGCACACCCTACGAGCCCCATCCGGCTGTTCAGCAGGTGCCGCTTCGGCGGGCGGGATGGGGCACCTGCTGCGCACCTGGCGGTCAGTCGTCCTGGAAGTAGGTGCGCTCGACGGCGTCGAGGACGGACTGGGCGTCGCCCTCGCTGAAGGTGGGGCCGTCGTCGCCGAGGGAGAGGTACGGATCTGCTCCGCCGGGGGCCACGCCGTCGACCACGAGGACCGCGTGAGCTCGTCCGGGTGCTCGTAGCGCCCCTGGGCGTTGCCGCCGGCCGCGAGCACCTCCAGCGCACCGTAGGAGGTGGGTATCCAGCCGATGGAGCGGAGCCTCTCGTCGACCACGACCGCCGCGGCGTCCACAGAGGTGGCAGTCGACGTCGCCCCGAGCACCGAGGCCTGCGAGCACGACAACCATGACGGCGGTGCTCATGGCCCCGCCATGCCCGGACGGCGCCCGCCCGGGCCGAGCACGCGTACCCAGGCGCGCCTGGTGTGACGTGCGCAACGTGCTGTCGGACCACCGTCCGGGCTCTGCGAGGATGCCCGGGGCCGCGCGACGACGACGACCGGCCGGCCCGACGACGAAGGAGCGATCGATGGCACGCGAGTTCGCCACGGTGGGTGTGGTGGGTCTGGGGACGATGGGCGCCGGCATCGCGGAGGTATTCGCCCGCAACGGCCTGGCCGTCGTGGCCTACGAGCCCGACGCCGACGGCCTGGACCGCGGCCGTGCCCACGTCGAGTTCTCCACCGGGCGTGCGGTCTCCCGCGGCAAGCTCAGCGAGGACGACCAGCAGGCGCTGCACGGCCGGATCCGGTTCACCTCCGAGTTCTCCGACTTCGCCGAGTGCGACCTGGTCGTCGAGGCCGTGCCCGAACAGCTCGACCTCAAGCGCAAGATCTTCTCCGCGCTCGACGCGGTCGTGAAGCCCGACGCCGTGCTGGCCACCAACACCTCCTCGCTGTCGGTCACCGAGATCAGCGTCGCCACGCACAACCCCCGCCGCGTCGTCGGCCTGCACTTCTTCAACCCCGCACCGGTGCTGAGGTTCGTCGAGGTGATCCGCACCGTGGTCACCGAGGACGACGTCGTCGACGACGTCTCGGCGCTCGCCGCGCGGATCGGCAAGATGCCCGTGGTCGTGGGCGACAAGGCCGGCTTCATCGCGAACGCGCTGCTGTTCGGGTACCTCAACCACGCCGTCTCGATGTACGAGTCGCGCTACGCCAGCCGCGAGGACATCGACGCCGCGATGACCCTGGGCTGCGGCCTGCCGATGGGCCCGCTCGCGCTGATGGACCTCATCGGGCTCGACACCGCCTACGAGATCCTCGACACGATGTACAAGCAGGGCCGCGACCGGCTGCACGCGCCGACGCCGGTGCTCAAGCAGATGGTCACCGCCGGCATGCGCGGTCGCAAGAGCGGCCGCGGCTTCTACACCTACGCCGAGCCCGGCTCCTCGAAGGTCGTCCCCGACGCCCTCACCCCGGCCGCGGATCCCGCGCCTGCCGCTGCGCTGCGGCCGATCTCGGTGATCGGCGTGGTCGGCTCGGGCACGATGGCGACCGGGATCGTCGAGGTGTTCGCCAAGGCCGGCTACGACGTCCTCGTGGTGGCGCGCAGCGCCGAGAAGGGCGAGGCGGTCCTCGCCACGGTCTCAAGGAGCCTGGCCAAGGCGGTCGGACGCGGCAAGCTCGAGCAGGCCGAGGCCGACGCCGCCCACGCGCGGATCAGGTGCACCACCGCCCTGCACGACCTCGCGTCCGCCGACCTCGTGGTCGAGGCCGTCGTCGAGGAGCTCGGCGTCAAGCAGACCCTGTTCTCGAACCTGGACGACAGCTGCCGCCCCGGAGCGATCCTGGCGACCACGACGTCGTCGCTGCCGGTGGTGGAGTGCGCCGCGGCGACCGGCCGCGCCCGCGACGTCGTGGGCCTGCACTTCTTCAACCCCGCGCAGGTGATGAGGCTGGTCGAGGTGGTCAGCACCGTCTCCACCGCCGACGACGTCGTCGCCACGGCGCTCGACCTGTGCCGGCGGCTCGGCAAGCACCCGGTCACCTGCGCCGACCGGGCCGGGTTCATCGTCAACGCGCTGCTGTTCCCGTACCTGAACGACGCCGTGAAGATGCTCGAGGCGCACTACGCGGGGGCCGACGACATCGACACCGCGATGAAGACCGGTTGCGGCTACCCGATGGGCCCGTTCGAGCTGCTCGACGCCGTGGGCCTGGACGTCTCGCTGGCGATCGAGCGCGAGCTGTACCTCGAGTTCCGCGAGCGCGGCTACGCACCTGCGCCGCTGCTCGAGCACCTCGTCACCGCGGGGTACCTCGGCCGCAAGGCAGGACGCGGGTTCCGCACCTACGCGTAACGTCGGGCGTCCCGGGCGCGTCATCGCAGTGGGTGCCCGGGACGGGTACCTGCATCCGGCGGACGGCGACGGGACGGGGAGCGCGATGGAGGTCGAGGAGTTCCTCGAGTCGCGACTGCCGCGACTGCTCCGGGTCGCCCTGCTGCTCACAGGGCGACGGCAGGACGCCGAGGACCTCGTCCAGGACGTGCTGGCGACCGTGGTGCTCAAGTGGCGTAGGGTCCGCGCGGCCGACGACGTCGACGCCTACGTGCGCAGGATGCTCGTCAACACGTGGATCTCGCGCTGTCGCAAGATGTCCTCGAAGGAGGTCGTCGACCACGACGTCGTCGTGAGCGACCTGCGCGCCCCCTCGCACCCCGACCCCGCCACCCAGGTGGTGGACGCCGAGGTGCTCTGGCAGGCCGTCACGCGACTGCCGCCCCGGCAGCGCGCCGCCGTCGTCCTCCGCTTCTACGAGGACCTCCCCGATGCCCGAGCCTGCGAGGCACTCGGTTGCAGCACAGGCGCTTTCCGGGTCCTCGTGCACCGGGGGGTGGCCGCGCTGCGCGAGCAGACCGGCCTGCACGAGGCGCCCGACCCGCCGGCCGCCGACGACAACGACCACTCTGCGCGGAAGGCACTGCGATGACGACCCACCTGCGCTCGCGCGACCCCGGCCCCGAGCTGCCCGGCCTCGCCCGCACCCTCGACCGCGCCGCCGACCGCGAGTTCGACCTGGGCGCCGTGCGGCTGGGCATCGACGGCCTCGTGGTGCGCCGGCGTCGCCGCCGTCGGCAGCTCACCTCGGCCGTCGCCGCCGCCGCAGCCGTCCTGGTCGTCGGCGGCAGCACCTGGCTGCTCGCCCCGGGCCGCGACCTCGGGAGCGTCGCGACCCCTGTGCCACCCGCCACCGCGGCCCCGACCGAGTCGTCGACCGAGCCGTCGGTCGAGCCGTCCGTCGAGCCCTCGGTGGCGCTGGAGCCGACCACGATCACGCCCGCGCCGCCCGCCCTGCCGTACGAGCTGGTCCCGGACGACGTCGTCCTGACCGACGCCGAGATCGGTGACGACGTGCTCGAGCTGCAGCAGGACCAGGGGCAGTACGCCGACATCCCGGTCGTGATGGGGCAGATGTGCAACCAGGGGCTCCCCGGCGCGGCGCCGGTCGGCGGCCGCACCCTCACCTGGTTCGACCCGGCCCTCCAGCAGGGCGGCAGCGTCGCTGTCAACGTCACCGTGTGGGCCGCCGGCACGGGTGGGGCGGCGTTCGCCGAGGTGGTCGACGACACCGGCCGGTGCCGCTGGCTGGACCCGGCCCCGGTGGTCTCCGACGGGCCCTGGGAGGTCGGGGACCGGTTCCTCGTCCAGGGCGAGGACGTGTTCGACGCCGCCGTCTTCAGGGCGGTCGCCCGGGTGGGTGACGTGCTGGTCGGCGTCGAGGTGAACGACCCGCGCGGTGCGAACCAGGCGCAGACCGACGCCCAGCGGATCGCCGATCTGGTCGTGCAGCGGGTGCGGGACAGCGGGATGCCGGCCGCCCGGTAGGCGTCCGTCAGACTGGGGTGGTGGTCCGTCCCAGCCGTCGCCGTCGCCGTCCTGAGCCCCGCCCGCTGGGCAGCGGTCTCGGCGGCATGCAGCGCTCCGAGGAGCACGGCGACGGCGAGTGGATCGTGCGGCACGTCACCGGGTCGTCGTCCACGCGTCCGTACCGGTGCCCGGGGTGCCAGCAGGAGGTGCAACCGGGGACGCCGCACGTGGTGGCCTGGCCGGCCGACAGCCTGGTCGGCGAGGGCCTCGAGCAGCGTCGGCACTGGCACACCGCCTGCTGGGGATCACGCGCCCGTCGCCGCCCCCGGTGACGCGCGGCTCCAGCTCCTGTCAGAGCCGCGGGCCGGGCAGGGTCAGTGCGCTGTGAGCCGCGACAGCGCAGCCCCCAGCGGGCTGGGGCGTCCGCTGCGGCGCTCGTGCGCGTCGGCGAGCCGGGCCATCACGAGTCCGGCGTTGACACCGAGCCAGCGCAGCGGTTCGGGCTCCCAGGGCCGCGGCTGGTGGCCCACCCACGGCAGCGCCGTGCGCGTCGTCTCGCGACCGGTGACGAGGTCTGCCAACGTCGCCCCGGCGAGCTGGCTCAGGGCGACGCCGTCGCCGACGTAACCACCGGCCCAGGCGATCCGCGAGTCCGGGGCGAGCCGCACCGACGGGTGCCAGTCGCGGGCGATGCCGAGCGGTCCACCCCAGGTGTGGTCGATGCCGATGCCGCCGAGCCGGGTGGTGCCGCCGGGCACGTCGGCCAGCACCGGGAAGTACTGGCGCAGCAGCGCGGCCAGGCCTCGGTGCACGCGCGGGTCCTGGTCGAAGCCGGGCCGGACGGCTGACCTCCAGTGGTACGGGGCGCCGCGCCCGCCGAACGCGAGCCGTCCATCGGCCGTGCGCTGCCCGTAGACGACCAGGTTCTGGTGCTCGGAGAAGGTCTGGCCGTGGTCGAGGCCGATCTGGTCCCAGACCCGTTGCGGCAGAGGTTGGGTTGCCACCATCAGCGAGTAGACGGGGGCCACGTCCCGGTGCCGGGCTCGGCCCAGGTGCGGCGTGTACCCCTCGGTGGCCAGCACCACGTGCGAGCAGCTGACGGTGCCGTGGTCGGTGCGCACCTCGCCGCGCCGCACGGCCAGGGCCCGCGTGCTCTCTACGACCCGCACGCCACGCCGTTCGGCCGCCTCGGCCAGCCCCGTGACGAGGCGGAACGGGTGCAGCGAGGCGCAGTGCGGCGACCAGGTGCCGCCCACCGCGCCCTGGACCCGGACGTGCCGGCCGACCTGCTCGGTGTCGAGCAGCTGCAGCCCGGCTCCGGGATCCGCTGCGGCCGATGTCGCCTCGTGGCGCGCGTGCTGCAGTCCCGCCGGCCCCCGCGCCACCACCACCGTCCCGCCCTTGCGGACCTGGGCGTCGATGCCCTCGTCGGCAGCCAGCCGCGCGACGTCGTCGACCGCCTTGCGGCACGCCGCCGCCATCAGCAGCGCCGCCTCCTCGCCGTGCCGGCGCGCGAGCGCGTCGAGCGGCAGCGGGAACAGCGCCGAGCACCAGCCGCCGTTGCGACCGCTGGCGCCGAAGCCGGGGTAGCCGGCCTCGACCACGAGGACCCGCAGCGAGGGGTCGTTGCGCGCGAGGTGCAGCGCGGTCCACAGCCCGGTGAAGCCCGCGCCCACGACGCAGACGTCGACGACGACGTCGCCGTCCAGGGCCGGGCGACGAGCAGGCAGGCCGCCGGACTGCCAGAGCGGGGTCGTGAGCGAGACCCCCGTGCTCACCGCACGTTCCTCGCCGTGTCCCCCGCCCTGTGCCCGACGGGTCGCTCGCTCCGCTCGCTCACAGCCGGTTCCACGCCTCCGTCAGCACCGACCGCAGGATCGACTCCATCTCGTCGAACTCGGCCTGGCCGCACACCAGCGGCGGTGCGAGCTGCACGACGGGATCGCCCCGGTCGTCGGCACGGCAGTACAGGCCGGCCTCGTAGAGCGCCTTGGACAGGTAGCCGCGCAGCAGGCGCTCGGACTCGTCCTCGTCGAAGGTCTCCCGGGTGGTCTTGTCCTTGACCATCTCGATCCCGTAGAAGAAGCCGTCACCGCGGACGTCGCCGACGATCGGCAGGTCGAGCAGCTTCTCCAGGGTGGTGCGGAACTTCGGGGAGTTCTCGTGCACGTGGGCATTGAGGCCCTCGCGCTCGAAGATGTCGAGGTTCGCCATCGCCACCGCGGCCGAGACCGGGTGCCCGCCGAAGGTGTACCCGTGCGGGAAGCTGGTGTGGCCCTTCGAGAACGGCTCGAACAGCCGGTCCGAGGCGATCATCGCGCCGATGGGGGAGTAGCCCGAGGTCATCCCCTTGGCGCAGGTGATCATGTCTGGCACGTAGCCGTAGTCGTTGCAGGCGAACATGTCTCCGATCCGGCCGAAGGCGCAGATCACCTCGTCGCTGACCAGCAGGACGTCGTACTCGTCGCAGATCTCGCGGACCCGCTCGAAGTACCCGGGCGGCGGCGGGAAGCAGCCGCCGGAGTTCTGCACCGGCTCGAGGAAGACCGCTGCCACGGTGTCGGGTCCCTCGAACTCGATCGCCTCCGCGATGCGGTCGGCCGCCCAGCGCCCGAACGCCTTCTCGTCCTCGCGCAGGTGCTCGGGGGCGCGGTAGTGGTTGGTGTTCGGGACCTTGAAGGCACCGGGTACCAGAGGCTCGAACGGCTCCTTGGCGGCGGGGATGCCGGTGATCGACAAGGCCCCCTGGGGGGTTCCGTGGTAGGCCACCGCCCGCGAGATCACCTTGTGCTTGGTGGGCTTGCCGGTGAGCTTGAAGTACTGCTTCGCCAGCTTCCACGCGGTCTCCACCGCCTCGCCGCCGCCCGTGGTGAAGAAGACGCGGTTGAGGTCGCCCGGCGCGTAGCCCGCCAGCCGTTCCGCGAGGTCGATCGCCTGCGGGTGCGCGTAGGACCACAGCGGGAAGAACGCCAGCTCGGCGGCCTGCTTGGCCGCGGCCTCGGCGAGCTCGGTGCGACCGTGCCCGACCTGGACCACGAACAGCCCCGACAGGCCGTCGAGGTAGCTCTTGCCGGCCTGGTCGAACAGCCGCACGCCCTCCCCGCGCACCATGATCGGCACCGGCGAGGTGTCGTAGGTGGAGTGCCGCGTGAAGTGCATCCAGAGGTGGTCGCGGGCGGCGTCGGTGCGCTCGGTGCCGCGGGGCGTCGTGGTGCCCGTCACGGTGCCGGTCGAGGAGGCAGGGCTGGTGGTCATCGGGTTCCCCAGTCGTAGTGCTGCTGATGGAGCTTGAGGTAGACGAACGTCTCGGTGGTGCGGACCCCGAGGGTGCACCGGATCCGGTTCGTCAGGAGGTCGAGCAGGTGGTCGTCGTCCTCGCAGACCACCTCGAGCAGGATGTCGAACGACCCCGCGGTGATGACGAGGTAGTCGACCTCGGCGATCTCCCCGAGGGCGTCGGCGACGGTCTGCATGTCGCCGTCGCAGCGCACGCCGATCATGGCCTGCCGGGTGAAGCCGACCTGGAGCGGGTCGGTGACGGCGACGATCTGGATGACTCCGGAGTCGACCAGACGCTGGACCCGCTGGCGCACCGCCGCCTCGGAGAGCCCCACCGCCTTGCCGATGGTGGCGTAGGCGCGCCGGCCGTCCTCCTGCAGCTGTTCGATGATCCGCTTCGACACGTCGTCGAGGAGTGGGCGGGCGGCGTTCGGCACCGGGTCATCGTGGGCCCTGATGGACCAGCCGGGCAAGGGGACGCGAGGGAATCCGTCGTGAGAGGGGGGTCCGGGCCACCTTCTCGTCATCCAGATGGGTCGATCTCGCACGATCCCGTATCCCTTCGTCGCTTCCATGGTTACTCTGCGTCGACGAGGTCGGCCCCGGCCGGCAGAGCAGTCCGACGAGGAGGGCATCAGGTGCGCGAGCTCCGCAGCTTCGTGGCAGGTGGGTACGTCGAGTCGCAGGGGGACAGGCGCAGCGACGTCGTCGACCCGAGCACCGGGAAGGTCGTGGCGAGCGCGCCGGTCAGTACCGAGGCGGACGTCGATGCCGCCTACCGCTCCGCGTCCTCCGCCTTCCAGACCTGGGGACGCACCACGCCCAGCGAGCGGCAGCAGGCCCTGCTCAAGCTGGCCGACGCGGTCGAGGCACGGTCCGACGAGCTGGTGCGGCTCGAGGCCGAGAACACCGGCAAGCCGCACGCCCTCACGGCGAGCGAGGAGATCCCGCCGATGGTGGACCAGATCCGGTTCTTCGCCGGTGCGGCCCGGGTGCTGGAGGGGAAGTCGGCCGGCGAGTACATGGCCGGCCACACGTCCTACGTCCGGCGCGAGCCGATCGGGGTCGTGGGCCAGGTCACCCCCTGGAACTACCCGATGATGATGGCGGTCTGGAAGTTCGCTCCGGCGCTCGCGGCCGGTAACACGGTCGTGCTCAAGCCGTCCGACACGACCCCCGAGACCGCGCTCCTGCTCGCGGAGATGGCGGCGGAGTTCCTTCCCCCTGGCACCTTCAACGTCGTCGTGGGTGACCGCGACACCGGACGCGCGGTGGTCTCGCACAAGGCTGCCTCCCTCGTCGCGATCACCGGCTCGATCCGCGCGGGCGCAGAGGTCGCCGCGGCCGCGGCGCCCGACCTCAAGCGCGTGCACCTCGAGCTCGGCGGCAAGGCGCCTGTCATCGTGTTCGACGACGCCGACATCGAGGCCGCGGCCGCGGGCATCGCGGGGGCGGGGTACTTCAACGCCGGCCAGGACTGCACCGCCGCCACCCGGGTGCTGGTCGCTCCCGGCATCCACGACGAGTTCGCCGCGGCGCTGACAGAGCAGGCCCGCCGGACCAAGGTCGGTCTGCCCGACGACGCCGACGCCGCCCTGGGGCCGGTGAACAACGCCGCCCAGCTGGAGCGGGTCACCGGCTTCCTGGACCGGCTGCCCGACCACGCCCAGGTGCGCGCGGGCGGACGACGGGTGCAGGGGGACGACTTCGCCGCCGGCTACTTCCTCGAGCCCACCGTGGTGTCCGACCTGCGCCAGGACGACGAGGCCGTCCAGGACGAGATCTTCGGCCCCGTCATCACCGTGCAGAAGTTCTCCGACGAGGACGAGGCGGTGCGCTGGGCCAACGGCGTGCCCTACGGCCTCGCGTCCAGCGTCTGGACCTCCGACGTCGGGCGGGCGATGCGCGTCAGCCGCGCGCTCGACTTCGGCTGCGTGTGGGTCAACACCCACATCCCGATCGTGGCCGAGATGCCGCACGGCGGCTTCAAGCACAGCGGCTACGGCAAGGACCTGTCGATGTACGGCCTCGAGGACTACACCCGCGTCAAGCACGTGATGATCGCGTTCGACTGACACCGCCCGAGGACGCCCGAGGACCTGACCGAGCCACGCCCGCCGCCTCCCGGCGGTCACCTGGAAGGACCCCACCCCACATGACCCGTCGCCCCTCGCGACCCCTCAGCCCTGTCGACCGAGCGGCCCGGCTGGCCTCGGCCCCGCCCGAGGTGCGCGCCCTGGTAGCGCTCCAGATGCGCTCGCGGGCTGTCGGCGGCCAGCGGTCCCAGCTGTCCCGGCGGTCCGCCCTGCAGGGAGCGGGCCTGCTCGGCCTCGGCGCGTTCCTGGCGGCCTGCGGCACCTCCGGGACGCCGGGTACCGGCCAGGCCGGGACGTCGGGCGCGATCGAGCCGGCGAAGGACCTCTCCGACACCGACAAGAGGCTCGCGTGGGCGAACTGGACCCTCTACCTCGACCTCGCGGAGGACGGGAACAGCTATCCGACCCTTGACGTCTTCCGGGAGCAGAGCGGCATCGATGTCAGCTACAGCGAGGACGTCGACGGCAACGACACCTACTACGGCAAGGTCCAGGGCCAGCTCGCCAACGGTGACGACATCGGCCAGGACATCGTCACGCTGACCGACTGGATGACCGGGCGGATGATCACCATGGGCTACACCCAGGAGCTCGACCGGGCCAACATCCCGAACGCCGACAACCTGCTGCCGTCGCTGCAGGAGGTCGACTTCGACCCGGGACGCAAGCACTCGCTCACCTGGCAGTCCGGCTTCGCGGGCATCGCCTGGAACAAGGCGGAGGTCCCGGGTGGTCTGCGCAGCGTCTCTGACCTGTGGGCGCCCGAGCTCAAGGGGCGGGTCGAGGTGCTCGACGAGTGGCGCGACACGATGGGCCTGATCATGGCCGAGCAGGGCGTCGACATCGCCGGCGACTGGGGCGCGGACGAGTTCGGTACGGCGATCGAGGTGCTCGACGAGCAGATCGCCAGCGGCCAGATCCGTCAGGTGAAGGGCAACTCCTACAAGGAGGACCTCATCTCCGGCGACGCCCTGGCGGTCATCGGCTGGTCCGGCGACATCACCCAGATCAACTTCGAGAACGACGACCAGTGGGAGTTCGCGATCCCCGAGGCCGGGGGCACGCTCTGGAGCGACAACCTGATGGTGCCGATCGGGTCTCCCCGCAAGAAGAACGCCGAGCTGCTGATGAACTACTACTTCGACCCTGCCGTGGCCGCCGAGGTGGCGGCCTACGTCAACTACATCTGCCCGGTGCAGGGGGCGCAGGAGGCGATGGTCGCCATCGATCCCGAGCTGGCCGAGGACACCAGCATCTTCCCGGACGACCAGACGCTCGCGACCGTCGCCGTCATCCGGTCGTTGTCGGCCGACGAGGAGACCGAGCTCGGCGGTCAGTTCCAGACCACGATCGGCAACTGACGTGGTCGTCCCATCGGACGTCGCCGGCCCCGAGGAGGGGCGGGACCTCGAGCTGCGCGGCGTCACCAAGCGCTTCGGTGACTTCGTGGCCGTCGACGACCTGTCGCTGACCATCCCGTCCGGCTCGTTCTTCGCGCTGCTCGGCCCGTCGGGCTGCGGAAAGACGACGACGCTGCGGATGGTGGCCGGGCTGGAGCACCCGTCGTCGGGCAAGGTGCTGATCGGCGGCGACGACGTCACCGCCACCCGGGCGCACCAGCGACCGGTCAACACCGTCTTCCAGAGCTATGCCCTCTTCCCGCACCTCGACGTCACCGAGAACGTGGCGTTCGGCCTGCGGCGAAAGGGGTTTGGTGATGCCACCGAGCGCGCCATGCAGGCGCTCGACCTCGTCGAGCTGCGGCACCTGGCCCGGCGCAGGCCCACCCAGCTCTCCGGCGGCCAGCAGCAGCGCGTCGCCCTGGCTCGCGCGATCGTCAACAAGCCGGCCGTGCTGCTGCTCGACGAACCGCTCGGCGCCCTCGACCTCAAGCTGCGGCGGCAGATGCAGGTCGAGCTGAAGCGGATCCAGCACGAGGTCGGGCTCACCTTCGTGCACGTCACCCACGACCAGGAGGAGGCCATGACGATGGCCGACACCGTGGCCGTGATGAACGCGGGGAGGATCGAGCAGATGGGTGCCCCCGAGGCGCTCTACGACCTTCCTCGTACCGCGTTCGTGGCCAACTTCCTCGGCCGCTCGAACCTGCTGCCCGGCACGGTCGTCGAGTCCGACGGCGACGTGCTCGGGGTCGACGTCGCGGGCGGACGGGTGCACGTCCCGGTCGACCGGGCCGTCGCACGCGACGGGAAGGTGCTGGTCGGCGTCCGTCCCGAGAAGGTGCACCTCGTCGCGGGCGACGAGGAGGTCCCGACCGGCACCAACATGGTCGGTCCCGGCACGGTGCGCGACGTCTCGTTCTCCGGAGTGAGCACCGAGTACCTCGTGGACCTGCCCGGTCTCGGGACGCTGAGCGTCTTCGCCCAGAACCTCGACGCCGTCGTGCGCGCCGCGCGCGGGGACCAGGTGCGCCTGGCCTGGCTGCCGCGACACACCTTCGGCCTGGCCGGCGACGAGGACTCGCACGCGGGCGTGGAGACCATCGACCGCGACGGCACCCCTGACGGCGCCAAGACGAAGGGCGAGAAGGCGAACCGCGTGACGGTGGTCACGGGGTGAGCGAGCGAACGAACGAGCGCAGCGAGCGAACGATCGGGCACAGCGCACCTGCCACGGCGAGGGACGAGCCGTGAGCATCGCAGGGGTCGCCAAGACGGCGACCCCGCCGGCCACGGGAGCAGGTGGTGGCGAGGCGGCCGACGCCGCGGAAGGACGTCGGCGTGGTCGCACCGGATACCTCCTTCTGCTCCCCGGCGTGCTGTTCATGCTGGCGTTCTTCGTCGCCCCGGTCGGAGCCCTGCTGCTCACCTCGCTCTACGAGCGGGTGCCGGGCGGACCCGTCGGGGCGACCCAGCCGGCCTTCCGGCTGGCGAACTACACCGAGGCGATCGCGGCGTACGGACCGCAGTTCGGCCGCTCCTTCGGGTACGCGCTGATCGCCACGGTGCTGGCGCTGCTGATCGGCTACCCGCTCGCCTACGTCATCGGGGTCCGTGCCCGGGGGAAGCCGCTGCTGCAGGGGCTGCTGCTGGTGCTGGTGATCGCCCCGTTCTTCACCAGCTTCATCCTGCGCACGATCGCGTGGAAGCAGATCCTGGCGGACGAGAGCATCGTCGTCGCCGTGCTGAAGGGCATCCAGCTGCTACCCGACGACGCCCGGCTCACCGCGACGCCGATCGCGGTGGTCGCAGGCCTGACGTACAACTTCCTGCCGTTCATGACGTTGCCGATCTACGCGAGCCTGGAACGGCTAGACCTACGGCTGGTGGAGGCGGGCGGCGACCTGTACGCCGGTGCACTGCAGACGTTCCGGCACGTCACGCTCCCGCTCTCCCTGCCCGGCGTGGTCTCGGGCACGCTGCTGACGTTCATCCCGGCGGCCGGCGACTACGTGAACTCCGCGCTGCTCGGCAACGCGGGCACCTCGATGATCGGCAACGTCATCGACTCGCGCTTCTTCCGGGTCGTGGACTACCCCACGGCCTCGGCGCTCTCGGTGCTGCTGATGCTCGCCATCCTGCTGCTCGTGGGACTGTACGTCCGCCGAGCGGGGACGGAGGACCTGCTGTGACGAAGCTGTCACTGGGCCGCCTCGTGCTGCCCGTCTACGCGGCGATCGCCTTCCTGTACCTGCTGACGCCCATCGCGTACACCTTCGCCTTCTCGTTCAACGACGCCGGACGCACGAACCTGGTGTGGCGGGGCTTCACCCTCGACAACTGGAAGAACCCCTGCGGTGCACCGGCAGTCTGCCAGTCGGTCGTCAACAGCCTCCAGATCGGCGTGCTCGTCACGATCGTGTCCACCGTGCTCGGCACCATGCTCGCGCTCGCGCTGGTGCGGTACCGGTTCAGGTTCCGGTCGGCGGCGAACCTGCTCCTGTTCCTGCCGCTGGCGACCCCCGAGGTCGTGCTCGGTGCCGCCCTGCTGGCCCAGTTCCTCAACCTGCGGGTCAACCCCGGTTTCGTGACGATCGTGCTGGCCCACGTGATGTTCTGCATCAGCTTCGTGGTGGTGACCGTCAAGGCGCGCGTGGCCGGTCTCGACCCTCGGCTCGAGGAGGCGGCGGCCGACCTGTACGCCTCGCCCCGGGCGGCGTTCTGGCGGGTGACGTTCCCGCTCCTGCTACCCGGCATCGCCGCCGCGGCCCTGCTGGCCTTCTCGCTCAGCTTCGACGACTTCATCATCACGAACTTCAACTCGGGCAACACCGACACGTTCCCCAAGTTCGTCTACGTGGCCGCCACGCGTGGCATCCCCGCCCAGGCCAACGTCGTCGGCTCGGCGATGTTCTTCCTCGCCCTGTTGATCGTGGTGGCCGCGCAGCTGGTCGCCGCCCGCCGGCGCAAGCAGCTCGCCCTCCAGACCTGATCTCACAGCTGACCCGAATCAGAACCGTTCCACGAGAGGTGTGTCGATCATGAGGATCCTGCTGGTAGGTGCCGGCGGCGTCGGCGACGCGTTCGTACGGATCGCCGCGCGGCGAGGCTTCTTCGAGCGGCTGGTGGTGTCCGACTACGACCTGGCCAGGGCCGAGCGCTCGGTCGCGGCGATGGCCGAGCGGCACCCGGGCGACGACCGCTTCGTCGCCGCGCAGGTGGACGCCTCCGACGAGGCCTCGATCGAGGCACTGGCGCGCGAGCACCAGGTGACGCACGTGATGAACGCCGTCGACCCACGCTTCGTGATGCCCGTGTTCCGTGGGGCGTTCGCAGCCGGGGCCGACTACCTCGACATGGCGATGTCGCTGTCGTCGGCGCACCCGGAGGAGCCGCACCGCCTCCCCGGAGTCAAGCTCGGTGACGAGCAGTTCGCCGTGGCGGGCGAGTGGGAGGGTGCTGGGCGGCTCGCGCTGGTCGGCATCGGCGTGGAGCCGGGGCTGTCGGACGTGTTCGCGCGCTACGCCGCCGACCACCTGTTCTCGGAGATCGACGAGCTGGGGACGCGCGACGGCTCGAACCTGGTGGTCGCAGGCCGGGACGGTGAGCCGTCGTTCGCCCCGTCGTTCTCGATCTGGACCACGATCGAGGAGTGCCTGAACCCGCCGGTGATCTGGGAGAAGGACAAGGAGTGGTTCACCACCCCGCCGTTCAGCGAGCCTGAGGTGTTCGACTTCCCGGCCGGGATCGGTCCGGTCGAGTGCGTCAACGTGGAGCACGAGGAGGTGCTCCTGATGCCGCGCTGGGTCGAGGCGAAGCGGGTGACGTTCAAGTACGGGCTCGGTGAGGAGTTCATCTCGGTCCTGCGCACGCTGAACGCGCTCGGGCTCGACCGCACGACACCGGTCCCCGTGAACAGCTCTGCGGGACGCGTGGAGGTCTCGCCGCGCGACCTCGTGGCGGCCTGCCTGGCGGACCCCGCCACGATCGGCGACCGGATGTCGGGGACCACCTGCGCGGGGCTGTGGGTGACGGGCACGGGAAAGGACGGCGCCGCCCGAGAGGTGTACCTCTACCACGCGGTCGACAACGCGTGGACGATGGCGGAGTACGGGTCGCAGTGCGTGGTCTGGCAGACCGCGATCAACCCGGTCGTCGCGCTCGAGCTGCTCGCGAACGGGACCTGGTCGGGCGCAGGCGTGCTCGGCCCGGAGGCCTTCGACGCCGTCCCGTTCCTCGACCTGCTGAAGGACGGCTACGGCTCGCCGTGGGAGCTGCAGGAGCGTACGCCCAACCCCTGATCGGTTCGCGCCCTCACCCCGTCAGGGCGACCAGCACGCGGTCGAAGGACGCCGTGTGCCGGTCGACCTGGGCGTCCGTGGTCGTCGGCGCCATCAGCGCCATGTTGTGGAAGGGCGTGAGCAGCACGCCGTCGTTCAGTGCGGCCAGGTGCAGGTAGGTCTGCAGCTCGAAGTCGTCGGCCGCGGCCGCCTCGGCTCCGTGCCTCGGCGGTTCAGCGCTGAAGGCGTACTCGGCGCGCCCGCCGAGACGCGTGACGTGCCAGGGCAGCCCGTGTCGGTCGATGCCGGCCCGGACGCCGTCGGCCCAGCGCTGCGCGAGCCGGTCCATGTGCGCGTGGGCGTCCGGCGTGAGCACCTCCGCCAGGGTGGCGCGGATCGCCGCCAGGGACATCGCGTTCGCCGCGAGCGTCCCCCCGACCCCGCCCAGGTCGACGTCCTCCAGCTCCACCGAGTCGAGCACGCGCTCGGCCAGCTCGGCGGTGAGGCCGAAGGCGCCGCACGGCACGCCGCCGCCGATCGCCTTGCCGAGCGTCACGACGTCCGGCTCGAGCCCGTCGCGGGCGGTCATCCCGCCCGGACCCGCGCACAGGGTGTGGGTCTCGTCCAGCACGAGCAGCGCGGCGTGCCGACGGGTGAGGTCGCGGAGAGCGGCGTGGTAGCCGTCGTCGGGCAGCACGATGCCGATGTTGGTCATGGCGGGCTCGGCCAGGACGCAGGCGATCTCGCCCGTGGACAGCGACTGCTCCAGGGCCTCGAGGTCGTTGAAGGGCACGACCGCGGTGGTGCGGTCCGGCGGCACCGGCGGGCCGATGCTCCCCCGACGGGCGACCACCTGGGAGTCCTCCAGCGTCGCGAAGGTCTCGTCGACGCTGCCGTGGTAGCAGTGGTCCATCACCAGCACCTTGGGGCGACCCGTGAGGTGGCGGGCGTACCGGACGACGTGCCGGTTGGCGTCCGTGGCCGAGAGCGTGAACTGCCACTGCGGCAGCCCGAACCGCCGGCTCAGCTCGGCCGCGGCGTCGGGGGCGTCGGTGCTCGGCAGCATCGTCGTGATGCCACGGGCCACGCGGTGGGTGACGGCGGCGACGGTGGGTGCGGGGCTGTGGCCGGTCATCGCGCCGGTGTCGCCCAGGCACAGGTCGGTGACCTCGAGATCGTCCAGGCAGGTGAAGGACGACCCCTGCGCCTCGACCACGCAGAGCGGGAACGGCCCGGCCCACTTGGCCATCCAGCTCATCGGGACACCGGCGGGCAGGTGCTCGCGGGCCCGCTCGTGCTCCGCGGCGCACCGCGGGTGCTCAGCGGCGAGCCGCGCAGACTCCTGCGCGTGCAGCCCCGCGAGCCGGGAGCGGTCGAGCGCGGTCACCCGCCGAGCACGGCGTCCAGGGCGCCGACCAGGACGTCGAGGCCCTCGGCCAGCTGGTCGTCGGTGATGACCAGGGCCGGGAGCAGCCGGATGACGTTGCCGTACGTGCCGCACGTGAGCGTCAGCACCCCGGCCGCGTGGCAGCGGGCCGAAACAGCAGCTGCCGCTGCGGGATCCGGGGTGATGCCGTCGTCGGTGACGAGCTCGAGCGCCATCATCGCACCGCGACCACGGACGTCCCCGACCTGAGGACGGCGTTCCTGCACCGTTCGCAGGGTGGCGCCGATCGTGTCGCCGATCACGCCGGCCCGCGCCACCAGGCCCTCCTCGGCGTAGACGTCGAACGCGGCCAGCGCCGCGGCGCACGCGACCGGGTTGCCGCCGTAGCTGCCGCCGAGGCCGCCACCGTGCACGGATTCCATCAGGTCGGCCCGCCCCGTCACCGCCGCAAGGGGGAGCCCTGCGGCGATGCCCTTGGCGGTGGTCACCAGGTCCGGTACGACGTCCTCGTGCTCGCTGGCGAACATCGCCCCCGTCCGGGCGAAGCCGGTCTGGATCTCGTCGGCCACGAGGACGGCGCCGTTCTCCCGGCACCAGGCCGACAGCGCCGCCAGGAAACCCGGTGCGGGGACGACGAAACCGCCCTCCCCCTGGATCGGCTCGATGACCACGGCAGCGACCTCGTCTGCGCCCACCTGCTTCTCGACCAGCGCCAGGGCGCGGCGCGCGGCCTCCTCGCCGGTCATGCCGGCCGGGTCGCGGAACGGGTACGACATCGGCACCCGGTGCACCTCGCCGGCGAACGGGCCGAAGCCCTTCTTGTAGGGCATCACCTTCGCGGTCATCGCCATCGTCAGGTTCGTCCGGCCGTGGTACCCGTGGTCGAACACCACGACGGCGTCTCGGCCGGTCGCCGTCCGCGCGATCTTCACCGCGTTCTCGACCGCCTCCGCGCCCGAGCTCAGCAGCACGCTGCGCTTGTCGTGGGAGCCCGGGGTCAGCCGCGCCAGCGCCTCGCACACCTCGAGGTATCCCGCGTACGGGGAGACCATGAAGCAGGTGTGCGAGAACCGCTCGGCCTGCTCGCGCACCGCGGCCACCACCCGCGGGTGGGCGTGGCCGACACCCGTCACGGCGATGCCGGAGCCGAGGTCGATGAGGGTGTTGCCGTCGACGTCGGTGAGCAGCGCGCCGGAACCGCTCTCGATCCAGGCTCCGAGCACCGAGGACACCCCGGAGGCGACGGCGGCGCCGCGGCGGGCGGTGAGCTCGCGCGAGCGGGGTCCCGGTAGACCGGTCAGGAGTCGGGCGGTCGACCGGGTGCCACTGATCACGTCGCTCATCGGGCCAGGGTAGGGCCGAACGGGCCCGTCCGATACCGCCGTCGCGACGGAATCCGCACCCGACAGGGGGGTGGCGGCACCCGTCACCGCGGTGTTGGATGACGAGGACGGGTAGAGCACGCCGGGCACGGGCACGGCACCGGACCATGAGGGGGCCCTTCGATGGCGCTCAGCGGACGCGAGCAGCAGGTCGTCCACGACGTCCCCACGGGTCTGCTGGTAGGTGGTGACTGGCGCGACGGCGCGGGCGGCGCCCGGATCGAGGTCGAGGACCCCGCGACCGGCGAGGTGATCGCGTCGGTCGCCGACGCCACGCCCGACGACGGCCGGGCCGCGCTCGACGCCGCGGTCGCCGCGCAGGCCGGCTGGGCCGCCACGGCGCCGCGGGAGCGCGGGGAGATCCTGCGCCGGGCGTTCGAGCTGGTCACCGAGCGCGCCGACGACCTCGCGCTGCTGATGACCCTGGAGATGGGCAAGCCCGTCGCCGAGTCCAAGGGCGAGATCGCCTACGCCGCGGAGTTCTTCCGGTGGTTCTCCGAGGAGTCGGTGCGCATCTCGGGCCGCTGGTCGGTGGCACCCAACGGCGCCTCCCGGCTGCTGACGATGAAGCAGCCGGTCGGTCCCTGCCTGTTCATCACGCCGTGGAACTTCCCGATGGCGATGGGCACCCGCAAGATCGGTCCGGCCGTCGCCGCGGGCTGCACGATGGTGGTCAAGCCCGCGTCCTCGACCCCGCTGTCGATGCTCGCCCTGGCGGCGATCATGGCCGAGGCGGGTCTGCCGGACGGTGTGCTCAACGTGGTCACGACCTCGACCACCGGCGAGGTGATGGAGCCGCTGATCCGCGACCCGCGGCTGCGCAAGCTGTCGTTCACCGGGTCCACCGAGGTCGGGCGGCGGCTCGTGCAGCAGTCGGCGGAGCAGCTGCTGCGGGTCTCGATGGAGCTCGGCGGCAACGCGCCGTTCCTCGTCTTCGCCGACGCCGACCTCGGCAAGGCCGTCGACGGCGCCATGCAGGCCAAGATGCGCAACGGCGGCGAGGCCTGCACGGCCGCGAACCGCTTCCTGGTGCACCGCGACGTCGCCGAGGAGTTCTCGTCCCGGCTCGCGGAGCGGATGGGCGGGCTGCGGGTCGGACGCGGCACCGAGGAGGGCGTCGAGGTCGGCCCCCTGGTCGATGCCGCGACCCGCGACAAGGTGGCCGACCTCGTGGCCGACGCCGTGGGACGCGGCGCCACCGTGCGGTGCGGCGGCGAGCAGGTGGGGGAGCGCGGGTACTTCTACGCGCCCACCGTGCTCACCGAGGTTCCCGAGGACGCCCGACTGCTGGCCGAGGAGGTGTTCGGCCCGGTCGCACCGGTGGTCACCTTCGACGACGACGACCAGGCGGTCGCCCTGGCCAACGACACCGAGTTCGGTCTCGTCGCCTACGTGTTCACCCAGCAGCTGGACCGGGCGCTGTCGGTCGTCGAGCGGCTGGAGACCGGCATGGTCGGCCTCAACGCCGGGATCGTCTCGAACCCGGCCGCACCCTTCGGCGGCGTCAAGCACTCCGGCTTCGGGCGCGAGGGCGGTGCCGAGGGCATCGAGGAGTACCTGGAGACCAAGTACGTGGGCATCAGCACCTCCTGACCCGCTGCACCCGAGGACGACCGCACCGGACACCCCCTGGTCTGTGGCGGTAGGCAGCGGGGCCCGACCGGACACGAGTCCGACCGGGCCCCGGCTGCTGCCCCGGCGAGGTCCTGGTCGGCGGTGTCGGGCGCGTCGGCGACAATGACCGGGTGAGAGACGTCGTCCTGCTGGGTTCCACCGGGTCCGTCGGCACCCAGGCGGTCGAGGTCGTCCGCGCCGCCCCCGACCGGTTCCGTGTGATCGCCATCGCGGCCGGCGGCGGCGACCTCGACCTGCTCGCCCGGCAGGCGGTCGAGCTCGAGGTCGAGGTCGTCGCGGTCGCGAGGGCCGAGGTCGTCGACGAGCTGGCCGCCGCGATCGCCGTGCTGGGCGGGCACGCCCCCGAGGTCGTCGGCGGTGAGGAGGCCGTCGTGCAGGTGGCCGGCCACCGTGCCGACGTCGTCCTCAACGCCATCACCGGGTCGGTCGGTCTGCGTCCCCCCCTCGCGGCGCTCGAGGCCGGGTCCACCCTGGCGCTGGCCAACAAGGAGTCCCTCATCGTCGGCGGTCCGCTCGTGGTCGAGGCCGCGCGCCGCGCCGGGGGCACCGGCCCCGGCACCACCGACCGCGTCGTCCCGGTCGACTCCGAGCACTCCGCGCTGGCGCAGTGCCTGCGCGGGGGTCTGGCCGAGGAGCTGCGCCGGCTGGTGGTCACAGCGTCCGGCGGCCCGTTCCGCGGTCGCACCCGCGCCGAGCTCGTCGACGTCACCCCCGAGCAGGCGCTCGCCCACCCCACCTGGGCGATGGGCCCGATGGTCACCACCAACTCGGCGACGATGGTCAACAAGGCGCTCGAGGTGATCGAGGCGCACCTGCTGTTCGGGGTCCCGTTCGAGCAGATCGAGGTCGTCGTCCACCCGCAGTCGGTGGTGCACTCCATGGTCGAGTTCACCGACGGCTCCACCCTGGCGCAGTGCTCGCCGCCCGACATGCGGCTGCCGATCGCGCTCGGCCTCGGCTGGCCCGACCGGGTGCCCGGTGCCGCCGCCGCGTGCGACTGGACCACGGCGTCCACCTGGGAGTTCTTCCCCCTGGACGAGGACGCGTTCCCCGCGGTGCGGTTGGCGCGCGAGGTGGGCACCACGGGTGGCACGTGCCCGGCGGTCTTCAACGCCGCCAACGAACAATGCGTGCACGCTTTCCTGGACGGGCGTGTCCCGTTCCTGTCGATCGTGGACACTGTCAGCAGGGTGGTCCAGGACTGGACCGCCCGGGCACCCGGCCCGGGCGGCACCCTGACGGTGGAGGCTGTCCTGTCCGCCGAGAGGTGGGCGCGGGCCCGCGCCGACGAGCTGTTGCGAGGGGAGGCCTGACCGTGCCCGACTGGATCGAGTACATCTTCGGGATCCTGGTCGTGGTCGTCGTGCTGGCCGCGTCGATCGCGCTGCACGAGGTCGGCCACCTCGTCCCCGCCAAGAGGTTCGGGGTCAAGGTCACCCAGTACATGATCGGCTTCGGCCCGACGGTGCGGTCGTGGCGCCGCGGCGAGACCGAGTACGGGTTCAAGTGGATCCCCGCGGGCGGCTACATCCGGATGGTCGGCATGTTCCCGCCCCGCCCCGGCGAGGACGAGCACCACCTGCGGGCCTCCTCCACCGGCGCCTTCCAGACCCTGGCCGAGGACGCCCGGCACGCCAGCGCGCAGGAGATCCTGACAGGTGAGGAGGACCGGGTCTTCTACAAGCTCTCGGTGCCGAAGAAGGTCGTCGTCATGCTCGGCGGCCCGACCATGAACCTGGTCATCGCGATCGTGCTGTTCGCGATCCTGCTGCTCGGCTTCGGCGACCCCCGCTCGCCCGAGACCACGACGACGGTGCTGGACGTGCAGATCTGCATGGACGAGGGTGGCGGCTCGTCGCTGCCCTGCGTGCAGGACTCCGACGAGGGCCTGCCCAAGACCCCTGCCTTCGCGGCGGGGATGCGCCGGGGCGACCGCGTGGTCTCCTTCGACGGGCAGCAGGTCACCGACTGGGAGCAGATGCGGGCGCTGATCCGCGACAGCACCGGTCGCGAGGTCCCGATGGTGGTGCAGCGCGGCGACGACCAGGTCGACCTCACGGTCACCCCGGTCGAGAACGAGGTCGTCCGGCTGCAGGACGGCGAGGTCGTGCTCGGCGCGGACGGCGAGCCGGAGACCGTGCAGGCCGGCTTCCTCGGGCTCACCCCCGTCCAGCAGCTCGTGCCCCAGCCGATCACCGCCCTGCCGGCCTTCGTCGGCGACACCGTCGCGGGCACCGCAGGCCTGATCATCCGGCTGCCGGCCCGGATGGTCGACGTCGCGCAGGCCGCCTTCGGCGCCGAGGAGCGGGACCCCGCCGGCCCGATCGGCATCGTCGGCGTCGGTCGGCTGACCGGTGAGATCTCGGCGCTGGACGACATCGAGACCCGTGACAAGGTCGCCTCCGTGCTCGGCATCATGGGCTCGCTGAACATCGCGCTGTTCGTCTTCAACCTCGTGCCCCTGCTCCCGCTCGACGGCGGCCACGTCGCCGGCGCGCTGTGGGAGGGCCTGCGCCGCCAGATCGCCCGGCTGCGCGGCCGCGCCGACCCCGGCCCGGTCGACGTCGCCAAGGCGCTGCCGGTGGTGTACGTGGTCTCGGTGGCGCTGATCGCGATGTCGCTGATGCTGCTCTACGCCGACATCGTGCGGCCCATCACGCTGCGGGGCTGACGCGCGTTCCGGCCCGCGTGCGGGGCCGTTGGAGGCGGAGCCCCCGACTGGGGCTGGTGCTCTTTCGGGGGCCGTTGGGGGCGGAGCCCCCGACTGGGGCGATACTGGAGGCATGGCCTCCGTCCCGATCTCGCTCGGCATGCCCGCGGCACCCCCGCCCGTCCTGGCTCCTCGCAAGCAGACCCGCAAGATCAGGGTGGGCAAGGTCGAGGTCGGCGGTGATGCCCCGGTCAGCGTGCAGTCGATGACGACCACGCCGACCACCGACATCAACGCCACGCTGCAGCAGATCGCCGAGCTGACCGCGACCGGCTGCGACATCGTCCGGGTGGCGTGCCCGACCCAGGACGACGCCGAGGCGCTCCCCGCGATCGCGAGGAAGTCGCAGATCCCGGTGATCGCCGACATCCACTTCCAGCCCAAGTACGTGTTCGCCGCGATCGACGCCGGCTGCGCCGCGGTACGCGTGAACCCCGGCAACATCCGCAGGTTCGACGACCAGGTCGGCGCGATCGCCAAGGCCGCCAAGGACGCCGGCGTCTCGATCCGGATCGGCGTCAACGCGGGCTCGCTGGACCCCCGGCTGATGGAGAAGTACGGCAAGGCCACGCCCGAGGCGCTCGTCGAGTCCGCGGTGTGGGAGGCCTCCCTGTTCGAGGAGCACGACTTCCACGACTTCAAGATCTCGGTCAAGCACAACGACCCCGTCATCATGGTCCGCGCCTACGAGCTGCTCTCCGAGCGGGGCGACTGGCCGCTGCACCTCGGCGTGACCGAGGCCGGCCCGGCGTTCCAAGGCACGATCAAGTCGGCCACCGCGTTCGGGGCGCTGCTCTCGCAGGGCATCGGCGACACGATCCGGGTCTCGCTGTCGGCACCGCCGGTCGAGGAGGTCAAGGTCGGCAACCAGATCCTGCAGTCGCTCAACCTGCGCCCGCGCAAGCTCGAGATCGTGTCCTGCCCGTCCTGCGGGCGCGCCCAGGTCGACGTCTACACCCTGGCCGAGCAGGTGACCGCCGGCCTCGAGGGCATGGAGGTGCCGCTGCGCGTGGCGGTCATGGGCTGCGTCGTCAACGGCCCGGGGGAGGCCCGCGAAGCGGACCTCGGTGTCGCGTCCGGCAACGGCAAGGGCCAGATCTTCGTCAGGGGCGAGGTGATCAAGACCGTCCCCGAGTCCAAGATCGTCGAGACCCTGATCGAGGAGGCGATGCGGATCGCCGAGCAGATGGAGGACGCCTCCGCCGACGCGACCGCCGGATCGCCTACGGTGACCGTGGGCTGACCGCACCCTCCGCCGGGGGACGCGGCGGCCCGTTCCACCGTCGACCGGCTCGAAGGGGCGCCCCGTTGTTCCGACGTCAGCACCTGCGCCCGCTCGCGCCGGACGACGCCGACGAGCTGCTCGCCCTCTGCGCGCGCGACCCGGTCACGAACGTGTTCGTCGCCTCCCGGGTCGAGCGCTACGGCATCGACCCACCCGGCGGCCGCGGCGAGCTGTACGGCTGGTTCTCGCGCGGCGAGCTGGTGTCGGCCTGCTGGTACGGCGCCAACCTGGTGCCGGTCGAGCCGGTGCCGGAGGCGCTGCGCGCGTTCACCCAGCACGCGCTCCAGGTGGGGCGGCGGTGCTCCTCGATCGTGGGGCCGGCGCCGGCGGTCCTGGAGATGTGGTCGCTGCTGGAGTCGCGGTGGGGGCCCTCGCGCGACGTGCGCGGCGACCAACCGCTGATGGCGCTGCACCACCCCAGCCCGCTGGCGCCCGACCCGTGCGTGCGCACCGCCGTCCGCGCCGACCTCGAGGTGCTGGTGCCGGCCGCGGTCGCGATGTTCACCGAGGAGGTCGGCTACTCCCCGCTGCAGGCCGACGGCGGCACCGCCTACCGGCTGCGGGTGGCCCAGCTGGTCGACGCCCGACACGCCTTCGTGCGCGTCGACACCCTCGCCGACGGCCCCGGGGTGGTCTTCAAGGCCGACCTCGGCGCCGTGAGCACGCAGGTCGCGCAGGTGCAGGGCGTGTACGTCGACCCCGCGTGCCGGCGGCAGGGCGTCGCCGCCCCCGCGATGGCCGCCGTCGTCGCCCTCGCCCTCGAGCAGGGCGTGCAGGCCGTGAGCCTGTACGTGAACAGCTTCAACACCCCCGCGCTCTCGACCTACAGACGGGCCGGCTTCGAGCAGGTCGGCACCTTCGCCACCGTCCTGTTCTGAGCGCTGCCTGTGCACACCGGGGGGAGAACAGGCCCCGCCCGGGGCGCTCAGCCGGGGGGGTGCGGAACCGGGCCTGAGGGATGACCACGTGCTCGACGTCCATGCGGGACATGCCGTGCCACCGCCCGCCACCGCAGGTGCCGGCGGCCCACGTGTGCACACCGGCAGGACGAGCTTCCTGTGGACGGCGGGACGTGGCGCCACGGCGCAGTCGTCCCCCTGCGTGCTCGACGGAAGTGGTGCGTGGCGGGTACGGGGCCGCCGTTAGGCTCGGCGGCATGCTGCTGCGGATGTCCTCGCTGTTCCTGCGCACCCTGCGCGACGACCCGGCCGACGCCGAGGTCCCGAGCCACCGGCTGCTGGTGCGCGCCGGGTACATCCGCCGCAACGCGCCCGGCATCTACACCTGGCTCCCGCTCGGCTACCGCGTGTACCGCAACGTCGAGCGCGTGGTGCGCGAGGAGATGGACGCCGCGGGCTTCCAGGAGGTGCACTTCCCGGCGCTGCTGCCCCGCGAGCCCTACGAGATCACCGGCCGCTGGACCGAGTACGGCCCGAACCTGTTCCGGCTCAAGGACCGCAAGGGCGCCGACTACCTGCTCGCGCCCACCCACGAGGAGCTGTTCACCCTCGCGGTCAAGGACCTGTACTCCTCGTACAAGGACCTTCCGCTCGCGATCTACCAGATCCAGACCAAGTACCGCGACGAGGCGCGTCCCCGTGCAGGGATCCTGCGAGGCCGCGAGTTCGTGATGAAGGACTCCTACTCGTTCGACGTCGACGACGCCGGCCTCGAGCGCAGCTACCAGCGGCACCGCGACGCCTACGTGAAGACCTTCGACCGGCTGGGGATGGAGTACGTCATCGTCGCGGCGATGTCCGGTGCGATGGGCGGCTCGGCGAGCGAGGAGTTCCTCGTGCCGGCCGTCAACGGCGAGGACACCTTCGTGCGCTGCACCTCGTGCGACTACGCGGCCAACATCGAGGCCGTCCGCGTGGCCACGCCCGAGCCCACCGCCCTCGAGGGGCTGCCCGCCGCGCACGTCGAGGACACGCCCGGCACCCCCACGATCGACACCCTCGTCGCGCACCTGGACGAGCGCTTCCCGCGCGAGGACCGCGACTGGGCCGCGGGCGACACCCTCAAGAACGTGCTGGTCGTGCTCAGGCACCCCGACGGCACCCGCGAGCCGGTCGCGATCGGCGTGCCCGGCGACCGCGAGGTCGACGACAAGCGGCTGGGCGCCCAGGTGGAGCCCGCCGAGGTGGAGGCCTTCACCGAGGCCGACTTCACCGCCCACACCGGCCTGGCCAAGGGCTACATCGGCCCGGGCGCGCTCGGCACCGGGAACAGCACCGGCATCCGCTACCTGCTCGACCCCCGCGTGGTCGTCGGCACCCGCTGGGTGACCGGCGCCGACCAGCCCGGCCGGCACGTGATCGACCTCGTGGCCGGCCGCGACTTCCCCGCCGCGGGGGAAGAGGGCGGCGACGGCACCATCGAGGCCGCCGACGTGCGCGACGGCGACCCCTGCCCCCGCTGCGGCAGCCCGCTCGAGACCGCGCGCGGCATCGAGATGGGCCACGTCTTCCAGCTCGGACGCAAGTACGCCGAGGCCCTCGGCCTCACGGTGCTGGACGAGAACGGCAAGCTCGTCACGGTGACCATGGGTTCGTACGGCTTCGGCGTCTCGCGCGCGGTGGCGGCGATCGTGGAGAACAGCCACGACGAGCAGGGCATCGTCTGGCCGCGCGAGATCGCGCCGGCCGACGTCCACCTCGTGGCCGCCGGCAAGGACGGCGCCGTCTGGGCGGCGGCCAACGAGCTGGCCACCGACCTCGAGGCGGCGGGCGTGCGGGTGCTCTACGACGACCGGTTCAGGGTCAGCATCGGCGTGAAGTTCAAGGACGCCGAGCTGATCGGCGTCCCGACCATCGTGACGGTCGGCAAGCGTCTCTCCGAGGGCGTCATCGAGCTGCGGGACCGCGCCACCGGCGAGCGCGAGGACGTCGCGGTGGCCGACGTCGTGCACCGGCTGAGGCGAATCTGCGGGCTCGAGGCATGACCGCCGACCCGAAGGCACCGGACGGACGCGAGCTCGGCCCGGTCGAGGCTGTCGTCTTCGACTGGGGCGGCACGATCACGCCCTGGCACGCCATCGAGCTGCAGGACCAGTGGCGCCGGTACGCCGCCGCGCACACCGCCCACGCGCACGAGGCCGACGACCTCGCCCGCCGGATCTGGGACGCCGAGGACGCCGCCTGGAAGGCGGGGCGCACCCTCGGCGGCAGCGCCCGGATCGCCGAGATCCTCGACGCCGCCGGCGTGCACCTCGACCACGAGGGCCACGGGCCGGCGCTCGCGGCCTACCAGGAGTTCTGGGAGCCGCACACGGTCACCGACCCGGACGTGCCGGACCTGTGGCGAGGCCTGCGCGAGCGGGGCATCAAGGTCGGCGTGCTGTCGAACACGATCTGGACCAGGGAGTACCACCGCGCGGTGTTCGCCCGCGACGGCGTGCTCGACCTCGTCGACGGCGACGTGTACTCCAGCGAGATCCCCTGGGTGAAGCCCCATCCCGAGGCGTTCGCGGCCGCGCTCGCCGCCGTCGGCGTCACCGACCCGGGCCGCGCTGTGTACGTCGGCGACCGGCCCTTCGAGGACGTCCACGGCGCCCAGGCGGTGGGCATGCGCGCGGTCCTGGTCCCGCACTCGGACATCCCGCTCGACCAGCAGGTGGCCGGTCACGGCTGCGACGACGTCGTCCCGGACGCCGTGGTGCAGCGCCTCGGCGAGCTGCTGCCCGTCGTCGACCGCTGGCGCTGAGCCGCCGGTGGAGAGCCTCCTGGCCGACCTGTTCGGCGGCCTGCCGTGGTGGGGTGTGGCTCTCCTGGTGCTCGCGGCGGTGCTCGCAGGGTTCGTCGACGCCGTCGTGGGCGGCGGCGGCCTGATCCAGCTCCCGGCCCTGCTGCTGGTGCCCGGCATCGCGCCGGTGCAGGCGCTGGCCACGAACAAGGTGGGCAGCATCTGCGGCACGATCACGAGCTCGATCACCTACTACCGGCGGGTTCGTCCCGACCTGCGCACCGCGCTGCCGATGGCGGCGCTGGCCGGCGTGGGGGCGGCGGGCGGAGCCCTGTGCGCGAGCCTGCTGCCGGACGAGGTGTTCCGTCCCGTCATCGTGGTCGCACTGCTGGCGGTGGCCGCCTACACGCTGTCGCGACCGACCCTGGGGGAGGAGACCGCGCTGAGGTTCGCCGGGCACCGGCACCTGGTGGCGGCCGGTGGGGCGGGTGCGGCGATCGGCTTCTACGACGGCATCCTCGGCCCGGGCACGGGCTCGTTCCTCGTCTTCGCCCTGGTGGGCCTGATGGGCTACGCGTTCCTCGAGGCCAGCGCGAAGGCCAAGATCGTCAACTTCGCCACGAACCTCGGGGCGCTGCTGGTGTTCGTCCCGCAGGGGGCGGTGCTGTGGGGGCTCGGCCTGGCGATGGGGCTGGCCAACCTGGTCGGCGGCTACCTCGGGGCCAGGACCGCGATCGCGCGCGGCTCGAGGTTCGTGCGGGTGTTCTTCCTCGTGGTCGTCGCTGCGCTGGTGCTGCGGCTGGGCTGGCAGGTGGTCACCGGCTCCTGAGACCGGGAGCAGGATCAGTCGAGCGCGGGTGCGCCCGGGAAGGCGGGGACCTCGCCCCAGGCGCGGGCGTCCAGCGCCACGTCGGCGAGGTGGTCTGCCGCGAGCGTGCGCCACTGCCCGGTGGTAATCAGCACCAGCGACCCCGCGGCCGCGGCGACGTCGAGCTCGAGAGCGAGCGCCAGGGCCTCGGCGGCCTCGGCGTCCGCGGGGACGGCCACCGCGTAGCCGGGCTGAGCGGCGGGGACGTCGACCCCCGCCTCGGCGCCGAGGTCGACGAGGTGCTGCGCCGCTGCCCGGTGCGTCGCGATCGCGGCCCGGCCGGTGTCACGTCCGGCGTCGTCCAGCAGCACGGCCAGGACCCCGTACCCGTAGGCGGCGGCGCGGTGCGCCTCCACGAGGGGGGCGAGCTGCCCGGTCGCCGACCGCAGGCCCGACGGGTCCGCTTCCTCGGGCAGGGCGGTGGCCGCGACCTCGGCACCCAGCGACGCGGCGGTGACCCGGCAGCGCGCCCCGACGGCGACGAGCAGGAGCGCGAGCGGACCCACGACCCGGGAGTCAGCGGCGCCGGCCGAGGTGATGAGCCCGGTGGCCGTCGCCAGCTCGGCGGCCGCCAGCACCGCGAGGTCCACGGTGCCGGTCGGGGGCCGGGAGGTGGTGGGCCAGCCGGACGGGGTGGACGACGGCGAGGGGATCGGGCCCGGGAGCGGCCCGAGCCTGGCGAGGTGCGCACGGTGCCGCTCGGCGACCGCCCGGGCGACGGGGTCCTGGACCGCCGTGGCCAGGTCGAGCAGGGCCTGGACGGACACGACCGCCCCGAACCGTGCCAGGTCGTCGGGGCCGAGCGACGGTGGCGTGGGCGTGGCGACGTCGTCGACCCGGACGTCGTCCCACCGCACCCCGCAGGCCGTGAGCGAGGCGCCGACCGCGGCGGCGCCGGCCGCCTGCAGCAGGGTGCGCCGGCCGACCCGCGCAGGACGTCGTCGTCCGGCCCGCCCGCCCGTCCCGGCGGGACGTGGGGCAGGATCCGGTGGCACGGCGATGATCCTTCCACGCGTGAGGGTCGGGGCGGCACAGGACAACCACCTCGCGCGTTAGGGTTGTGGCCCCACAACACCACAGCAGGGAGGAACCATGGCTCCGTCAGCGCAGCCCTCCAGGGCGGCCGATCCGGTCACCTCCCTGCTCGGCCCGGTCGTGCAGCAGGCCGGTCTGGTGCTCGAGGGCGTCACCATCACCCCGGCCGGCAAGCGGCGCGTCGTGCGCGTCGTCGTCGACCTGCCGCAGGACCGTACGGGCAGCCTCGACCTCGATGCCGTCGCCGAGGTCTCACGGGCCGTCTCCGACGCGCTGGACGGCTCGGACGTGCTCGGCGGCAACCCGTACGTGCTCGAGGTCGGCACCCCCGGCGTCGACCGGCCGCTCACCGAGCGCCGGCACTGGTCGCGGGCCCGCACCCGGCTCGTCACGGTGCCTGTCAACGTGCCCGTCGCCGCCGAGAGGGGCGCCGACGGC
The DNA here is from genome assembly GCA_038213835.1 of Actinomycetales bacterium. Classification (GTDB taxonomy): domain Bacteria; phylum Actinomycetota; class Actinomycetes; order Actinomycetales; family CAWJMD01; genus JBBQSN01. The sequence goes on along the minus strand of JBBQSN010000004.1, from coordinate 1,570 downwards.
GAGGTCACCGGCCGGGTGCGGGCCGTCGGCGACGACGGCGTGACCCTCGAGGTCGACGGCGAGGAACGGCTGCTGGCCTGGGACGGCCTGGGCGCCGGCCGGGTGCAGGTGGAGTTCCGCCGCCCCGACGACGACGAGGCGACCGACGAGGCCGACGCGGCCGACGAGCACGTCGAGCAGGACGACGCGGAGGAGGACTGACGTGGACATCGACATGGCGGCGCTGAGGATGCTCGAGCGCGAGAAGGACGTGCCGTTCGCCGTCCTCGTCACCGCGATCGAGGCAGCGCTCCTGGTGGCCTACCACCGCACCGACGGAGCCACCGAGCGCGCGCGGATCGAGCTGGACCGGGGGAACGGGCACGTCATCGTCTGGGCGGCCGAGACCGACGACGAGGGCGGGGTGGTCCGCGAGTTCGACGACACACCCACCGGCTTCGGGCGGATCGCGGCGACGACGGCCAAGCAGGTCATCATCCAGCGGCTGCGCGACGTCGAGGACGAGGCCGTGCTCGGCGACTTCCGCGACCGCGAGGGCGCTGTGGTGAGCGGCATCATCCAGCAGGGCGTGGACCGACGGATGGTGCACGTCGACCTCGGCACGGTCGAGGCCGTGCTGCCGCCGCAGGAGCAGGTCCCGGGCGAGAAGTACGAGCACGGGGCCCGGATCCGGGCGCTCGTGGTGGCCGTCCGGAAGGGGATGAAGGGACCCTCGATCACGATCAGCCGCACGCACCCGAACCTGGTGCGCAAGCTGGTGGAGATGGAGGTGCCGGAGGTCGCCGACGGCACGGTCGAGATCATGGCGCTGGCCCGGGAGGCGGGGCACCGCACCAAGATGGCGGTCCGGTCGACCGTCCCCGGGGTCAACGCCAAGGGTGCCTGCATCGGCCCGATGGGCCAGCGGGTGCGCGCGGTGATGACCGAGCTGCACGGCGAGAAGATCGACATCGTCGACCACAGCGAGGACCCCGCCCGGTTCGTGGCCGAGGCGCTGTCGCCCGCGCGGGTCAGCAGCGTCCGGGTCGTCGACCTCGAGACCCGCTCGGCCCGGGTCGTCGTCCCGGACTACCAGCTCTCGCTCGCGATCGGGAAGGAAGGGCAGAACGCCCGGCTCGCGGCGAAGCTGACCGGGTGGCGGATCGACATCCACTCCGACGCCGAGCCGGCTGCCGGAACCTCTGCCCAGCCCGCCGATGCGGGCACCGAGCACGAAGAGCGGTAGGCTGTCCATGACCGGGCCGGACGCCCGGCAGCCTTCCACGTCGCGAGCCGCTCCCGAGCGGACCTGCGTGGGCTGCCGCCGGAAGGCCGACCGGTCGCGGTTGCTGCGCGTGGTGGCGGCCGGTGACGAGCCCGTGACCCCCTCGGGGAGCGTGGTGCTCGTCCCCGACCCCCGGACCCGGCTCCCCGGACGAGGTGCGTGGTTGCACCCCGCGACGGACTGCCTGGACCTCGCCGTGCGCCGCCGGGCGTTGGGCCCGGGGCGGGGCCCGGCGGGCACGGGCCACCACACCCCCGGGGCCCACAACACCGACCAACGAGCGCCCCCCCCCCCCCCCCCCAGCCC
>JBBQSN010000003.1:0-42977 GCA_038213835.1 Actinomycetales bacterium | reverse complement strand
CGGCACCGGACCCGTCGTCCGGCTGGCCACCGGCTCCCCGGTGCCCCTCCACGCACCGCACGACGCACCGCACGGCGCACCGGACGACGTACCGGACCGGTTGGTCACCGAGGCGCTGCGGGCACGGCACGCACCGCAGCTGCTGCCTGCGGCTGCGGCGGTGGGGGCCGAGCCCCCCGCGCTCTCGGTCGTGGTCGCCGCCGACGACGACTGGGTGGCCGTCCGCGACCGCGTCCGCCGCCTCCTCGCCGCCCCGTCGCCGGTGGCCGGTGCGACCGAGGTGGTGGTGGCGGACACCTCGACCCGGCCGTCGAGCGGACGGATGCTGGCCGCGCTCGCGGTGCAGGATCCCCGGGTGCGCCGCGTGCGGGTCGCGCCGGGCGCGGGCCGATCGGTGGGCTGGGCCGTGGGGCTGGCCGCCTGCTCGGCGCCGGTCGTGGCACTGGTCGACCCGCGGGTCATCCTGGCGCCGGAGGCGATGGACCTGCTGGTCGCGCACCTGAGCGACCCGGCGGTCCTCGCGGCGGCCCCGGTGGTGACCGGTCCCGAGGCCACGATCGTGTCGGCCGGCACGGCGGCCTCCCCGCCCGGCGACCTCCCGGTCCCGCTGCTCGTCGGCCTGCCGATCGAGGACGCCCGGCGCGCGGGCCCCGTGCTGCGCGTGGCCGCGACCGACGGCGGGGTCCTGGTGGCCCGGACCGCGGACCTGCGCGCGGTCGGTGGGCCCGACCCGCTGGTCGGCCCGTGGGGCGAGGTCGATCTCGGTCTGCGGCTGGCCGCCTCGGACCCGACCGGGCACGTGGTGGTCGACGCGGGGGCGCAGGCCTGGGCCGAGCAGCCGGTCGGCCACCGTGCCGGATCGGCGGACGACCTGCGCTCGGGAGGTCGCGAGCTGGTGCGTCGTCACCGCGTCGCGGTCGGTCCGCGGGCCGAGGACGTGCTGGCACCTGCCGGACTCACGGTCGTGGGATACCGCGCCGAGGACGGGCCGGGTGCCACGCACGACCTGCGCCCCGGCGTCCCGGTGCTCGGCCGGGCCGCTGCGGACCGGGTCGCCCAGGCGCCACCCCGGCTGCGCTGGTCGGTCAAGATCGCCGCACCCGCCGGCGAGGCGGCTCGCCGCTGGGGCGACCTGCACTTCGCCCGGGCGCTGGCCGAGGCGCTGGAGCGGCTCGGTCAGGACGTCGTGGTCGACCACGGCCCCGCGGTCGGCCGGGACACGGCCTACCTCGACGACGTCAGCCTGGTGCTGCGCGGGCGCGACCGCGTGCCGCCGCAGCCGGGTGCGCTCGACCTGCTGTGGGTGATCAGCCACCCCGAGCTGGTCGACGACGCCGAGCTGGCCGCCGCCGACGCCGTCTTCGTGGCCAGCACCTCCTGGACCCAGGAGGCCTCACGCCGCTCGGGGCGACCGGCGACGACGCTGCTGCAGGCCACCGACGCCACCCGGTTCCGGCCGGACGTCGTCCCGGTCGTCCCGGGCGACCCCGTGCTCTTCGTCGGCAACTCCCGCGGCGTGTACCGGCCCGTCGTGCGCCACCTCGTCGAGGCCGGTGTCGACGTCGCCGTCCACGGGGGCCGCTGGGAGGGGTTCCTGCCGCCCGGGGTGCTGCGCGGGGACCACGTGCCCAACGCCGAGCTGCCCGGTCGCTACGCCGGGGCCGGCGTGGTGCTGAACGACCACTGGGAGGGGATGCGCGTGGCGGGGTTCGCGTCGAACCGGCTGTTCGACGCCGCGGCCACCGGCACCCGGGTGGTCTCGGACCGGGTGGAGGGGGCGGAGGAGGTGCTCGCCGGGCTGGTCCGCTGCTGGTCGACGCCCGAGGAGCTGGTGCACCTGGTGCGGCACGCCGACACCGAGTTCGCGCCGGACGACGTCCGCCGCAGGCTCGCCGAGCAGGTCGTCCAGGAGCACTCCTTCGACGCCCGCGCGCGGGTGCTCGTCGAGCGGGCGGCAGACTTGTGGCACCGTCAGGGTGGGTCAGGACGTCCACCGGTACAGCGAGCAGCGAAGGTGTGAGAGTGGCAGGCATGCGCCAGCAGGTCCGATCGGTCCTGTCGCGATCGGCGACCGCCCGCAGGGGTGTGTCGGCCGTGCGGCGGCAGCGAGCGCGCCGGACCGTCGTCGAGAGCGGCCTGTTCGACCCGGACTGGTACCGCCACCAGCTGCGCGACCCGTCCGTGGCCGAGGGCGACCCGCTCGGCCACTACCTGGCCACCGGCTCGGGGCAGGGCCTGTCGCCGCACCCGCTGTTCGACCCGAGCTGGTACCGCTCGGTGAACAAGGGGTCGGCGAGCCTCGGGCAGGACCCGCTGGCGCACTACCTCGGCGCCGGCCGGCGGGCAGGCGCCTCGCCGCACCCCTTCTTCGACGCCGCCTGGTACGCCGCCCAGCACCCGGCGGCGGCCTCGCACCCGGCCGGCCCGCTGGGCCACTACCTCGACCACGCACGCACCGCCCACCCGCGGTTCCACCCCGACGTCGACCCCGAGCGATACCTGGTCGAGCACCCGGACGCCGAGGGTCCGCTGCTGGAGCACGCCGCCCGCGCGGCCGCCGGGGTGCTGCTGGGACCCCGCGGGTTCCGCGACGTGATGCGGATGTCGCCCACGTTCGACCACGCCGGCGCCGAGCGCTTCACGGCCGAGGTCCTGGAGCAGGCGCGTGCGGCGGGCGGCGAGCTCCCGCTCGTCACCGTCGTCATCCCCACCAAGGACCGCGCGCAGGGCGTCCTCGCGGCGGTCCGCTCCGTGCTGGACCAGACCTACCAGAACGTGCAGCTGGTCGTGGTCGACGACGGCAGCACCGACGGGACCCACGAGACGCTGCGACCCGTCCTGCAGGACCCGAGGGTCGAGTACGTGCGGCGCGAGGTCGCCGGCGGCGTCTCGGTCGCGCGCAACGCCGGCCTGGCTCAGGCGCGGGGCACCTACGTCGCGTACCTCGACTCCGACAACACCTGGAAGCCGGACTTCCTCGAGGTGATGGTGGCGTTCGTGACCACCCGCGGCCTGCGGGTGGGCTATGCCGTGTCCGAGCTGATCGGCGACGGCCAGATGCAGTATCGCGCAACCCCTTTCGACGCCGACGCGCTGCGCGAGCGCAACTTCATCGACTGCATCGTCCTGCTGCACGAGCGGTCCCTGCTCGATGAGGTCGGCGGCTTCGACGAGAAGCTGCGCCGGATGGTCGACTGGGACCTGATGATCCGGATGGCCGGGGTGACCGAGTTCGGCCTCGCGCCGTTCGTCGCCACCACCTACGACCTGTGGGAGGAGCGCGACGACCGGCTCTCCACCAGCGAGCCGTTCGGCTTCCGCTACGTCATCAAGAGCAAGCGACTGGTCGACTGGCCCGCGGCCGAGCGCGCGCTGCCGGACCGCGACGCCGACCTGGTCTCGGTCGTCGTGCACGCCCGCGGCGGCGTCTCCGTCATCGAGCGCTGCGTCGACCGCCTCGTCGAGCGGACGGAGGGCGACCTCGAGGTCGTCGTCGTCGACACCGGCTCGCAGCCGGACCGCGCCCTGCCGCTGCAGCTGCTGGCCCTGCGGCACCCGCAGGTGCGGGTGGTGCGGGTGGCCGACCAGCTCAACCACGAGGTGGCGAGCAACCTCGGCGTCGCGGCGTCCCGCGGGAGCACGGTGGTGCTGCTCGGGTACGACGTCCTGGTCGAGCAGGGCTGGCTCCCACCGCTGCTGGAGGCGCTGGGCACCGAGGGCGTGGTCGCGGCCGCGCCGCTGGTGCTGCGACCCTCGGGCGCCGTGCTGAGCGCGGGGACAGGCTTCAGCCGCACCGGTCACCCCCACCACGTCCTCGCCGGCAGCCCGTGGCACGGCTCGGACCTCGACGTCAGCCGCGCGGTCCCGGCCCTGTCGGGGCTGTGCGTCGCGACCACGGCGCAGGCGCTCGTCCGTGCCCGCGGCCTCGACCCGTTCCTCGTCGACGCCGTGGACGGGCCCGACCTGTCGCTGCGGCTGACGACCACGTCCGGGCAGACCGTCCGGGTGGTGCCGCGGTCGGTCGTCGTGCGCCGGCAGCCGCGGTCCTCCACCAACGTCCTCGCGCAGACCGTCCTGGACAACCGCCGCTACCTCGTGCAGGCGTGGGGCGACCGCCTCCCGGAGGGGACCCGGGAGGCGTGGGCTGCGGCCGGCCACGAGGTGGTCGGCTTCCGGATGGAGGAGGACGAGGGCGTCGAGGGCGACGCGCCGTCCTTCACCCCCGTCACGGTCCGGACCAGGACCCCCGGGGTGCTCCGGTGGTCGATCAAGACCGCTGTCCCGGACGTCGTCGACCGCGCCGGCTGGGGCGACTACTACTTCGCCGTCGCGTTGCGGAACGCGTTGCGGCGGCAGGGGCACGAGGCGGTCGTCGACTGCCAGGGCGCCTGGTACCGGTCGACGGCGCACCAGGACGACGTCGTCGTGGTCCTGCGTGGGAAGACCCCGTACGTGCCGAACCCGCAGCACGTGAACCTGCTCTGGTCGATCAGCCACCCCGACAAGCTGACCGTCCGCGAGGCCGCCGCGTACGACCGGGTCCTGGTGGCCTCGATCAGCTTCGCCGAGGACCTCTCGCGCCGACTGGGCCGCCCGGTCGAGCCGCTGCTGCAGTGCACGGACCAGGAGGTGTTCGCGCCGGACCCCGGCGACGAGCACTCCGAGGAGGTGGTGTTCGTCGGGAACTCCCGCGGCGTGATGCGGCCGGTGGTCCGCGACGGGCTCGCGGCGGGGCTCGACCTGGTCATCTACGGCAACGGCTGGGACCGGCTGCTCCCCGGCGGCAGCGTGCGCGGCCGCTACGTCCCCAACGACCGGCTGGCCCGCACCTACGCGGGCGCGGGCGTGGTGCTCAACGACCACTGGGACGACATGCGCCGCGCCGGCTTCATCTCCAACCGGCTGTTCGACCTCGCCGCGTGCGGGGCCCGGGTCGTGAGCGATCCGGTACCCGGTCTGGCGGACGTGTTCGGCAGCACCGTGCTGACCTACGACTCGCCCGACGAGCTGGTGCAGGCGGTGGCCACCCAGCTGGCCGACGACCCCGAGCGGGCCGCCGCGCGGGCCGAGCTCTCCGAGCGGGTGCGGCGCGAGCACACCTTCGACGCGAGGGCGCACCGGCTGGTCGAGCTGGCGGCGGAGCTGGGCGACCGCCACGAGGTGGCCTCCGCGGACGACCAGCACGCCACGCCCGACACCTCGGCCGTCGTGCACCAGGCCCCCGCCTGCGGGTGAGCGAGTCCCGCGTCGTGTCGACAGCCGCCGAGAAGGAGCGAGGCGATGCAGCCGTGGTCAACGTGGGCAGCGGGCTCGGCGTCGCGCCGAAGGCCTCGGCGCCGGTCTACTGCGCCACCAAGGCTGCCCTGCCCTCCGCGACCCGCTCCCTGCGCTACCAGATGCAGGACAGCGGGGCCTGCGTGCGGTTCGTCGACGTGGTGCTGCCGAGGGTCGACACGGACATGACCCGCGGGCGCGGGACCAGGAAGGCATCTCCACCTGCCGTTGCGGACGAGGTGGTCCGGGCGCTGCGTCGAGGTCGTGACGAGGTGTGGGTCGGCCGAGCCCGCGTCCTGCGTCGCCTGATGCGAGTCTCGCCAGGGCTCGGCCATCGCGTTCTCCGTGGCACTGCATCGGACTGAGACCCGTGCTACGGAGGTTCGCCAGCAGGTCCCTGCGCCCGACCGGCCTACCTGGGTAGGGGCTCGCCGACGTGCGGCGGCAGTACCAGTCCGTCCCACCGCTGCGGGTCGCGGGCCAGGAACGCCTCGTCGCCCTGCGACCAGGTGTGGTCGCCGGCGCCGCGGTAGAGGCAGAAGCCGAGGTCGTGCGTGGCGTAGACCTCGCCACCGGCGGCGGTCACCGCCTGGATCAGGCTGCGGTCGACCGCGCGGTGCACGGGGCGCCAGCGGCCGAGCGCGAAGAGGTCGTCGCGGGCCACCGCGAGGGTGCCGCCGGAGACGCGTCCGGCTCGCTGCTCGCTGCGGTGCACCTGGTCGCGGATCGTCAGGCCGCTGGACTCCAGGTAGGTGAAGTGGTCTGCCAGGCCGACCAGCGTCGCCCCGGAGTAGCCGTGCGCGAGGACGAGGTCGGTGAGGTGGTCGGGGCCGTACCAGTCGTCGTCGTCCATCTTGGCGACCAGCCGGCCGGAGCACCGGTCGAGCGCGGCGTTCAGGACGTCGCCGAACACCACGTCGGCCGCCACCACGACGACCTCGAGGTCGCGGCCGTAGGCGGCCACCGCGGCGCGGACCTCGTCCTGCTCCGGGTCGATCCCGTGCAGCGCGAGCACCACCTGCACCTGCGGCCAGGTCTGGCGCTCGAGCTGGGCGAGCGCGAACCGCAGGTTGGCGGGTCGCCTGCTCGCCAGGATGACGCTCATCGAGGGGGCGGGCGAGGTGCTGATGCCGTGCTCGCCGGCGGTCTCGCGCCAGCGCGAGGTGGCGCCGAGCCGCAGCAGGGCCGCGCGCCGGCTACCGACCGACCAGGTCTCGCGGTCCAGCGCAGAGCCGCTCGTGGCGTCGTCGAGCGCCTCGGCCCGGTCGGCCAGGTCGTCCCCGAGCAGCGCCCGGACGGACGGGGGCAGGGGTCCGGTCAGCGTCGGCACGCCAGCGACCAGGAGCTGCCCGAGCGCGCGGGCCACCGGGACGGCGTCGGCGCCGGCCGTGCGCACCCGGACGTGCCGGTGCGGCCGCAGCCCGTGGACGTCCCACTCGTCCAGGCCGCGGAGCACCGCAGCGGGGTCGAGGTAGACCGGTGCGCCGTCCGCCGTGGGGTCGAACCCCCGCGGGCTGAACACGGCCGTGTCGACGGGGGGCAGGCCGTCGGTGACGACGACCGACGGACCCGGCTGCGGCAGCGGGTCACCGGCGCCGAGCACCAGGTCGACGGGGGCGATGTCGCCCGGTGCCACGGCGAGGGCGGCGGCGTCGACCCACCGGGCCCACGGGTCTCCCACGGCCCAGGGCGCGGCGTCGACCTGCTGCACCCCGAGCCGCAGGCCGGCCGCCGGCAGGCTGCCGCCGCCCTGGCGCGCTGCGGACACCGCTGCCCGCAGCAGCTGGTGGACGGAGGTCGCGGACCGAAGCCGCAGCTCGAGCACGAGGCCGCCGGCGCCGCGGTCGTGCACCTCCAGCCGGCCATGCTCCAGCCGGTGGGCCGAGCCGGACGGCAGGACGACCTGCTCGGGACGGTCGGTGGCCTGGACGACCACGACGAGGTGAGCGGAGCGGCCCCACCGGTTGGCCAGCGGCAGCATCGCGCGCAGCTCGGCCACCGACCGGGCACCGACGACGACCGCCGGGTGCTGTGCGCTCGAGCGGCCCCCGGTGAGCTCGCCCGGGCCGCGCACGGTCCACCGCAGGTCGTGCCGGGCCAGCCCGGCCAGCGAGCGCACCGCGGCGAGGTCGGCGGCTGGTCCGAGCACCAGGAGCCGGTCGGGCCCGGACGCCGTACCGCTCGCACCGGTGCCTCCCGCGCTCGCCGTGCCGACACCGGCGCGGCTGGCTGCTCGCCGTGCCGTGCGCACGCCCCGGCGCGCCAGCCGTCGGGCCAGTGCGCGGGCACCGGCGAGGGCACGGACCGGGAACGTAGCGGCCACCGGGTCTAGACCTGCACCGAGAAGGTCTGGGACCGGTCGAGGCGGCGGTCCTTGGTCAGCCGGCGGGTGCCGTGCTCCTCGGTGGTCCAGCGCTTGGCGATGACCTTCTCCTGGTCACGGCCGACGTCGTCCAGCACGACCATCGCACCGGGGGCCAGCCGCTCGCCCAGGACGGGGACCGCCGGGTACCGGGCGCTCTCGCCGGTGCGCCACGGCGGGCCGTCGACGAACAGGACGTCGATCGAGTGCAGGTCCTCGAAGCAGGCGACGTCGTACCAGTCGTAGGTGGTCTCGCCGACCGTGACGGGGGCGAGGGGGGCGTACCGCACCTCGGCCCAGTCCTCGAGGTGGTTGCGGCGCAGGTGCTCACGGGTGGCCTCGGCGAACTCGGCCTCGTGCTCGACCGCGACGACCCGCCCGGACCCGCGCTGCCGCATCGCCGCCGCGAGCCAGATCGTGGACGTTCCGCTGCCGCACTCGACGACCAGGACCTCGCCCTCGCGCGCCTGCACCGCGCCGACCATGGCGAGCAGGGTCTGGGGGGTGGCCGCCCAGCCGCCGGCCGCGGGGAACTCGCCGCCGACCTCGACCAGGCGGGCGAGGTTGAGGTAGGCCCAGGAGTCGGTGGCCACCTGGAGGAAGCTCTGCCGCACCTCCTGGCGGAACGTCTCCTCGAGCGCGTCGACCCGGCGGTCGCGGTCGCGGGTCTCGTCCTCCCGCGCCAGCAGGACGCGCAGAGCGGCCTCCTGCTGCGGGCCCAGGTTCTGCACGGACGTGGCAAGGGGCCGGACCGCCTCGATCAGCTGCCGCGAGGTCTGCAGCCTGGCCTGGCCGATCTGGCTGCGGGTGACGGCCAGGGCGGCCAGCGTCACCACCTGCAGCAGGAGCAGGACCACCAGGACCCAGGACGCCCCGCTCAGGGCGGCTGCGAGGGCCAGCGCCGCACCGACGACGAGGACGGCCCCGAGGACCGCGACCTGGCGCCGGGTCAGCAGGCGCTGCATGGTGACTCCAGGGCGTCGACGGGCACCGCAGGAGAGTAGCGGCACCTCGGTGCGGTGACCGGTGCCGGCACGCGTGACTACGATGCTCGGGTCCTCCTGGTCCGGGAGCGACTGGGCGGACGAGGAAGTGAGCGGTGTCTCGGTCACGGGTGGAGCCGGACGGTCAGTGGGTGGTGACCGGCGCGGGCGGGATGCTCGGCCACGACGTCGTCACGGCGCTCGGGGGGCGCGAGGTGCGCGCGCTCGGCCGGGCCGACCTCGACATCACCGACGAGCGCTCGGTCGAGCGGGCGGTCGCCGGGGCCGCGGTGGTCCTGAACTGCGCCGGCTGGACCGCTGTCGACCTCGCCGAGGAGCAGGAGCCCGAGGCCTTCGTGGCGAACGCGGTGGGGCCGGCGCACCTGGCCCGCGCCTGCCACCGGTCCGGCGCCGCCCTCGTGCACGTCTCCACCGACTACGTCTTCGACGGCACCGCGAGCACCCCCTACGCCGAGGACGCCCCGCTCTCGCCGCGCTCCGCCTACGGCCGCACCAAGGCGGCCGGCGAGTGGGCGGTGCGGGCCGAGGCGCCGGACCGCTCGTACGTGGTGCGGACCGCCTGGCTCTACGGCCGCCACGGCGGCAACCTGCCCGCCACGATGCTCCGGCTCCTGGGCGAGCGCGACACCGTCGAGGTCGTCGACGACCAGCGCGGCCAGCCCACCTGGACCCACGACCTGGCCCGGCACCTGGTCGACCTGGTCACCTGCGGCGCACCCGCGGGCACCTACCACGGCACAGCGTCCGGCGACGTCACCTGGTTCGGCCTGGTCCGCCACCTGCTCGAGCTGACCGGCTCCGACCCGGCGCGGGTGCTCCCCACGACCACCGACCGGTTCCCCCGACCGGCGCCGCGTCCCGCCTACTCGGTGCTCGGGCACCGGCGATGGGCGGACGCGGGCCTGCCGCCCATGCGAGCCTGGGACGAGGCCCTGGCCGAGGCCGTCTCCCTCGGTGTCCTCGCAGCGCCGATCCCAGGAGGATGACTGACATGACCAACGAGCCGCCCAGCCTGCCGCGCACCCGCGTCCGTCCGTCCCTCGCGCGCCTGGCGCTGCGGGTCGCCCTCGCGGCCCTGGTCGCCCCGTTGGTCGTCCCGCTGTCGGCCCAGGTGGCGCACGCCGCCTGCCCGGCCCCCGGCGGGCGCCCGGCGGCCGACCAGGCCGGGCCCGACGGCAGCGACGTCGTCCTGCACGGCCACGGCTTCGGGCACAGCCTCGGCATGAGCCAGTACGGCGCCCAGGGCGCGGCGACCCTCGGCTGCAGCTCCACGCAGATCCTGCAGACCTACTACCCGGGCCTGCGGGTCGGCGAGGCCGACCTGCACCACCGGGTGCTGATCGACATGCTCACCAACGGCGGCACCCGCGGCTACGCGTCCGTCACCGCCGAGGGGGGCCCGGTCTCCTGGACCAACACCAGCGGCACGCCGCGCACCGAGGTGCAGGCGACGGGACAGACCTGGGTCGTGCGGGCGGTCGGCGGCGGGCTGGAGCTGCGGGCCGGCACCGCAGCCGACGCCAGGGTCGTGCACCGGCTCGGGACGGGGGGCGGGGTACGGGCCCAGCACACCGGCACGGCGGTCCGGGTCCGCACCTGGGGCTCGACGGGGGCGGCGCTGCTCGACCGCCGGGCCTCCTACGACTACACGCGGGTGACGGCCGATGCCGCCGGGCTCGACGTCCGCGAGGTGATGGAGGACGGCAACGGTGCCCAAGGCGTCCAGAAGTACCTGCGCGGGCTCACCGAGATGCCCCTGTCGTGGCGCTCGACGGCGCACCAGGCCCAGGCTGTCGCAGCGCGTACGTACCTCGCCGGCCGGTTCAGCGAGGCCGAGCAGGGCTACCTGATCCTGCCCACCCCCGCGCACCAGAACTGGACCGGGCTGACCCAGGAGGAGGCCGACCGCGCGGCCGGTGGCGCCCTGCGCGCCGCCGTCGACGCCACCACGACCCCCACCGGCGGCCGGGTGATGCTGGCGTCCTCCGGCGCGCTGGCGCGCGACCTGCTGTACACGTCCTCGCACGGCGGCTGGAGCGAGTCCAACGCCTACGTCTTCGGCACGTCCCCGGTCGCCCACCTGCGGCCGGTCGACGACAGCGCCTGGGACGCCGCGTCCGGCAACCCGCGCCGCAGCTGGACCGTCGGCGCCAGCTGGGAGCAGCTCGCCCGGGCGTTCGGCTTCGAGCGGGTGACCGACGTCCAGGTGGCCCCGCAGGGGTCGGCGAGCCGCGACCGGGTGCGCGTCACCGGGGTGGTCGGCGGTGTGGCGACCACGCGGGCGTTCACCGGGTGGGACTCGCGGCAGCGGCTGCAGGGCGTGCTCGGCTCCGTGGTCGCCTCGCCCGGGTTCACCGTGGAGCGGCCCGGTATCGCCGGCCCCGGGGCCACCCCCGTGACGGCCGACGTCGACGGCGACGGCAGGAGCGACGTCGGTTGGTTCCGTGACGGCGCGTGGGCGTTCCGCACCGCGACCGGCTCCGAGGTGCGGTTCTCGTTCGGACGCAGGGGGGACGTGCCGGTCACCGGTGACGTGGCGGACTCCGGCCGGGACGGCATCGGGGTGTTCCGCGACGGCCAGTGGTTCCTGCGCCGGACCGCGTCCGGGGGCCCGGCGGAGGTCGCGTTCTCCTACGGGCGCGCGGGCGACGTCCCGGTGATGGGGACCTGGCCAGGCGCCGCCCGTGACGGCGTCGGGGTCAAGCGGGGCAACCGCTGGTACCTGCGCGACTCGCCGTCAGCAGGCGATGCGCGGCGGGCGTTCACCTTCGGGCTCGCGACCGACGCCCCGACGGTCGGCGACTGGGACGGCGGCGGGTACGACCTCCCGGGCCTGCTGCGGCAGGGACGCTGGCACCTCGCCGGCGGGGTCGAGGACCTGCGGACCCGCTGGTCGTTCGCCTTCGGGACCGCGCAGGACCGCCCGGTGGCGGGCGACTGGGACGGCGACGGCCGCGACGGTCCGGGCGTCGTCCGCGGCGCCACGTTCCTGGGCCGCGACACCCCGACAGGGGGTCCGGCGCAGCACTCCGTCACGTTCCGCGGTTGAGTGACCCACGGTGCTGGTGGGGCGAATGTGACGGGTGGGGTTGACAGGGCGCGTGTGCCTGGGGTGCCCTGCTGAGGCTTCCCGCCTCAAGTCGGGCACGGGCCGACCGATGGTCAGTGGTGCGGTCACGCCAGATGCAAGGAGCCCCCCTCATGACGACCACGTCGTTGCGCCCTGCGCGAGCCGGGCTCCGTCCGCTCACCCGGTCCGCCGCGGTGACGCTGTGCTGCGTCGCCGCGACCGTGCTGGCGCCGTCGGCCGCCACCGGCGCCCCGGCCCCGGCCGTCGCGACCGAACAGGCACAGCTCGCCGGGACCGCCGCCCCCACCACCGTCGTGGAGGGCGTGCAGGGCCCCGGTGGCGTACGTCAGGTGCCGCTGTCGGACCTGGTCGCCCCGGCCGGCTCCCGGACGGCGGGCGCGCAGGGGACCGTGACCACCCTCGCGGCCGCCACCGGGTCCTTCAGCGCGATCGGCCTCACCTGGGACGCCGCCGACCTCGGCACCGACGTCGGCGTCTCGGTGCGGTTGCTCGAGCGGGGCACGTGGAGCGAGTGGGTCGCCCTCGACGTCGAGGCGGGGGTCCCCGACGGCGAGGAGGGCGCGTCCGGCGCCGGGACCGTCGGCACCGAACCGCTGGTCAGCGACGGCGCAGACGGCCTGCAGGTGAGGCTCGAGGCCGCTCGCACCGTCGACGCCTCCGACGTCGTGGTCAACCTGGTGGACGGCGGTGACGCGCCCCCGGCGGCCACCACCCCGGCGACGACGGCAGCGACCGACGGGCCGCCGATCATCACCCGGGCCCAGTGGGGCGCCGACGAGTCGCTGCGCAACGGGACGCCCTCGCGGATGGCCACGGTGCGCGCGGCGTTCGTGCACCACACCGCCTCGACCAACAGCTACACCTCGATCGACGCGGCCGCCCAGATGAGGGCCATCTACGCCTACCACACGCAGTCGCTGGGCTGGACCGACATCGGCTACAACTTCCTCGTCGACAAGTTCGGGCGCATCTACGAGGGCCGGATCGGCAGCATCACCGCCCCGATCTCCGGGGCGCACACGGGCGGGTTCAACACCGACACCATCGGCATCTCGGGGCTCGGCAACTACGACGAGGTCGCGGCGCCCCCGGCGATGGTCACCTCGATGGGCCAGGCCGCCGGGTGGGTGCTGGCCCGGTACTCCCGCGACGTCGCCGGCACGGTGACCCTGACCTCGGCCGGAGGGGGCACCTCGCGCTACCCGGCAGGGCAGCAGGTCACCGTCGACGTCATCAGCGGCCACCGCGACGTCGGCCAGACCGCGTGCCCGGGGCGCTACCTCTACTCCGCGCTCGGCACGATCCGGTCGGTGGCGGCCCGGACGGCCTCCTCGACCACACCGCTGCAGATCGGTGGCCCCGGTGCCGTCCCCGTCGTGGGCGACCTCGACGGCGACGGCAGGGCCGACGTCGGCTGGTTCCGCAACGGCGCGTGGTCGATCCGGACGGCGGCCGGCCAGGTGGTCGAGTTCACCTACGGTCGCAAGGGCGACGTCCCCCTCGTGGGCGACTTCGCGAACACCGGGCGGGACGGGGTGGGCATCTACCGCGGCGGCCAGTGGCACCTGCGCCGGACGGCGTCGGGCGGCCCGTCGCAGTCCTCCTTCGCCTACGGGCGGCCCGGCGACGTCCCCGTCGTGGGGACGTGGGGCGCCGGCGCGCGGGAGGGCATCGGCGTCAAGCGTTCCAACCGCTGGTACCTGCGGTCGGCGCCGTCGGCCGGTCCGGCCACGACCTCGTTCTCCTTCGGCCTCAGGACCGACGCCCCCACCGTCGGCGACTGGGCCGGGTCCGGAGTGGACGCCCCCGGTCTGCTGCGCGATGGCCGCTGGCACCTGGCCGCCTCGACCACGAACCTGACCACCCGGTGGTCGTTCGCCTTCGGCGTGCCCACCGACCGGCCCGTGGCCGGCAACTGGGACGGTCGCGTCGGCGACGGACCCGGCGTCGTCCGAGGCACCACGTACCTCGGCCGCAACCAGCCGACCGGCGGCGACGCCCAGTTCTCTTCCGCCTTCGCAGGCTGAGATCCCCCGCAGATGGACCAACGAGAGGAAACGCACATGTCGCACCGCACCTGGAGTGCCGTCGGGGCGGGGGTCCTGGCCGCCGCGGCCACGTCCGTCGTCCTCGTCGCCCCTGCCGCCGCCGCTCCCGGCGAGCTGGACTGGTACCTGAGGGACTCCAACGCGGCCACCAGCACGGTGCAGGCGCTGGAGGACTACGGCGACGACAGCACGTACCCGCTGGTCTGCGACGGTGACGGGACGGGCGACTTCCCGGCCCTGTGGCTCGACGGCGAGTTCCTCATCGACGACGGCTCGGACGAACCCCGCCCGTTCGCGTTCGGCCGCGCCACCGACGTCCCGCTGTGCGGCGACTGGAACAACGACGGCATCGACACCGCGGGCGTGTACCGCGGCGGCGTCTTCTACGCCGCGGCGGACAACGCGACGGGCACCGCGGCGACCAAGCAGGCGCTCGGCCGCGCCGACGACCACCCGATCGTCGGCGACTGGGACGGCGACGGCTTCGACACCGTCGGTGTGGTGCGCGCCAACCGCTACTACCTGAGCAACGTCAGGATCACCAACGGCTCGGTCGCCAGGGCGACCACCAACGTGGTGTTCGGCCTGCCGAGTGACGTCCCGCTCGTCGGCGACTGGGACGGCAACGGGACACAGACCCTGGGCCTCGGCCGCTCCGGCGCCTTCTTCCTCAGCAACACCGCCACCGCCGGCACCGCGCCGCGCACGGTGGCCACCTCGTTCAAGTTCGGCCGGGCCAGCGACTACCCCGTGGCGGGCGACTGGTGGCCGGAGCCGGACGGCGCGACCAGCGTGGGTGCGGTGCGGCTCGGCACCAGCTGACGTGTCGCCCGGCGGGGCGCGGGCGGGTCACCCGTCCGCGCCCACCGGGTGCACCGCGTCGTCGACGGCCAGGGTGGCACCGGTCTTCTCCCGCACCTCGTCGAGCCCCACGCCCGGGGCGAGCTCGCGCAGCACGAGGCCGTCCGGGGTGACGTCGAGGACGGCGAGGTCGGTGATGATCCGCTGCACGACGCCCTTGCCCGTGAAGGGCAGGGTGCACTCCTGGACGATCTTGTGCGAGCCGTCCTTGGCGACGTGCTCCATCAGCACGACCACCTTCTTGGCGCCGTGGACGAGGTCCATCGCGCCGCCCATGCCCTTGACCATCTTCCCGGGGATCATCCAGTTGGCGATGTCGCCCGCGACCGAGACCTGCATGGCCCCGAGGATCGCGGCGTCGACCTTGCCGCCGCGGATCATGCCGAAGCTGGTGGCCGAGTCGAAGATCGACGCCCCCTTGCGCAGCGTGACGGTCTCCTTCCCGGCGTTGATGAGGTCGGCGTCCTCGTCGCCGGAGTAGGGGTAGGGGCCGAACCCGAGGATCCCGTTCTCGGACTGCAGCACGATCTCGACGTCGTCCGGGACGTAGTTCGGCACCAGGGTGGGCAGCCCGATCCCGAGGTTGACGTAGTCACCGTCGGCCAGCTCGGCCGCCGCGCGGGCCGCCATCTGCTCACGGGTCAGGGCCATCTCAGCTCTCCTCGGTGCTGTCGGCGGACGCGACGCCGGCGGGGCGGGGGCGCACGGTGCGCTTCTCGATCCGCTTGTCCGCGGCCTGCTCGGGCGTCAGCGCGACCACGCGCTGGACGTAGACGCCGGGCAGGTGGACGTTCTCGGGGTCCAGCTCGCCCGGCTCGACCAGGTGCTCGACCTCCGCGACCGTGACGGCACCGGCCATCGCGCACAGCGGGTTGAAGTTGCGGGCGGCGGAGCGGAACACCAGGTTGCCGTGCCGGTCGCCCTTCCAGGCGCGCACCAGGGCGACGTCGGCGTGGATCGCCTCCTCGAGCACGAAGGTGCGCTCCTGACCGCGCACCGTGAAGGTGGCGGTGGGCTTCGGCGGGGAGGCGAGCACCACGTTCCCCTCGGCGTCGTAGCGCCACGGCAGGCCGCCCTCGGCGACCTGGGTGCCGACGCCGGTGGCGGTGTAGAACGCGGGGATCCCGCTGCCGCCGGCGCGCAGCCGCTCGGCCAGGGTGCCCTGCGGCGTCAGCTCGACCTCGAGCTCGCCGGACAGGTACTGCCGGGCGAACTCCTTGTTCTCGCCGACGTAGGACGCCACCACCCGGCGCACCTGGCCGCTCTCCAGCAGCACCCCGAGCCCCCAGCCGTCGACACCGCAGTTGTTCGAGAACACCTCCAGGTCACGGGTGCCCCGCTCGTGCACGGCCCCGATCAGCACGCTCGGGATGCCGCACAGCCCGAACCCGCCCACCGCCAGGCCGGCGCCGTCACGGATGTCCGCGACGGCCTCGGCCGCGCTGCCGACCACCTTGTCCATGGGGTGCTCCCGCTCCTCCGGACGCCCTGGCGCGGACGTCGACCCGGCGGCCGGGGGTGGCCGCGGCACGGAGTCTACGGTTCGCGCTGCGTCAGCCGACCCGCTCGGACGCCAGCTCGCCGTCGGTGAGCGGGCGCCCCGCCAGCACCGCCGAGCCGTCGGCCGCGAAGGCAGCCAGCACGCGCTGAGCCGCCGCCGTCGGGTCGTCCTGCGGCGCGGCCTCGACGAGCAGACGGGCACCGTCCGCGAGGTCCGCACCGCGGGCGGCCGCGAGCAGCGCCGTGTGGTCGAGGGGGGTGTGCGAGACGGGCATGGCGTCGTCGAAGCCTGCCACCTCCGCCGCCCAGTCCAGCCACCCTCCGGGCGGTTCGGGCTCGTACCGGCGGGCCAGGCTCGGCAGCGCCACGGCGACCAGGAGCGGCCCGCTGCGGCCGTCGACACGCGAGGACACCAGCACGTCCGGCCTGTCGTGGTCGGCCACCACCTCAGCACCGACGGACCAGACCGCGAGGGCCCAGACGACCTGCTTCCAGTGCGGCGGCAGGTCGAGGGCGACCCTGGTACCGGGACCGGCGTCGAGCTCGTCGACGAGCAGGTTGGCGGTCTTGGCCACCCAGTTGACCAGCACCCGCGCGGACAGCTCGATCCGCTCGCCGGCTCCCGGCCCCTGCGCCGGGCCGTACCAGGTGACCCGCGGTCGACCGGGGTCGCTCGCCTGCAGCGCCGCCAGCAGCCCCGGGACGTCGCGGGCGGGTCTCATGCCCCGTTCGGCTCGGGCGAGTCGCTCGACGGGTAGTCGTCGACGAACTGCTGGACGACCTCGCCGGAGACGCTCCCGCACAGCTGGCGGTGGCTCTGCTCGGCGCCCCAGTGCGACAGGGCGACCGGCTTCTCCAGCTCGCCGTAGGCGTCGTCCCAGGCGCTGACGATGAACTTGCCCGCGGTGGCGTCCTGGTCCCGGGCGATGCCGGAGATCTGCTCGAGCTGGTCGACCTGCTCCTGCGGGAGGTCGGCGTCGTACCAGACCACGGTGTAGCCGTGCTCGAGGTTGTGCACCAGCGTCTCCATCGCCGGGCGGTCCTCGGCGGTGTAGAACGGGGACGCCGGGAACGCGGGCGAGGCGTAGTGCGGGCCGTACGACGGCGGCACGGTGTCGTACTCGACCGTGATCTGGTCGGGGGTGGGGGTGCCCGGGCCGACGTGGTTGTTGACGTCGTCCGCGCCCCCGGTGTCGTCGCTGGCGGCGTCGCAGTCGGCCGACCCGGCGGGCACGCCGATCAGGGGCAGCGAGTCGGGGTTGTCGCGGCGGTAGTCGCGCACGACGACCACCACCAGCACCACCAGGACGAGCACGACGACGGCGGCCGCACCGGCCACGATCAGGGTGCGCCGGCGCTCGGTGGCCGCCTGCGCGGCCCTCATCTGCTCGATCTTGGCGGCCCTGTCGGCCGTGATGTTCTTCTTCGCCACCTGTCGATCCTACGAGAGAGCGGCAGGACGGACCGCCACGCCCTCGGGTGGCACCCTGGGGGGGTGGAGCGCGAGCGTGAGTACCAGCCGAGTCACGAGCTCGACCTCGCGGCGACGCTGTCGGCGCTGCGCGCCGGGTCCGGCGATCCCTCCTGGCGGCGCGAGCCCGACGGCACCCACTGGTGGACGACCGTGACCCCGACGGGTCCCGGCCTGCTGCGGCTGCGGGCCCGGCCCGCGCTCGGCTCGGTCGAGGCCTCGGCGTGGGGCGACGGTGCGGGCTGGTTGCTGGACGGTGTCCCCGACCTGCTCGGCCACGACGACCGGCCGGAGGACTTCCGTCCGGTGCCCGAGCACGCGGTGCTGGTGCGTGCCTGGCGCACCCGCCCGGGCTGGCGGGTGCCGCGCAGCCGGCGCGTGCTGGACACCTTCGCGCTGGCCTGCCTGTCGCAGCGGGTCACCGGGATGGAGGCGATGAAGGGCTGGCGGATGCTGCTGCTGGCCCACGGCGACCCGGCTCCCGGCGCGCCGGCCCTGCCCGGCGGTCCGGCTCACGGCATGCGCAATGCCCCCACCGCCGCGGCGTGGCGACGGGTGCCGAGCTGGGAGTGGCTCCGGGCCGGGGTGGACCAGCACCGGCGCACGCCGCTGCTGGCCGGGGCCGGCTCGCCGCACGGTCTCGAGCGGACCCTGACCATGTCGCACCAGCAGGCCGACGCCGTCCTGAGAACCCTTCCAGGAGTTGGGCGCTGGACGTCGTCAGAGGTACGGCAGCGGGCCCACGGCGACCCTGACGCGATGTCGTTCGGGGACTTCCACGTGGCGCGCAACGTCTCGTTCGCGCTGACCGGCGAGGTGATGGACGACGACGCCTGCGCCGAGGTGGTCCGGTGCTACGCCGGGCACCGCTACCGGGTGCAGCGGCTGCTGGAGCTCGCCGGCGTCCAGCGGCCGCGCACGGCGCCGCGGATGACGCTGCCCACGCACACGCCCGCGCGGTTCTTGCGCGGGCGGGGGTGACGCGGGGGGAGTCAGCGGTCGAAGTCGTCCTGGAGCCGCTCGATGTCGTCCTCGTCGAAGTGGCCGAAGGCGATCTCGAGCACCCTCAGGGGCTCGGTGCCGGAGTTGCCGAGGCGGTGCACCGCGCCACGGGGCACCATCACCTCCTCGCCGGCGGGCACCACGGAGTCGACGCCGTCGACGTGGGCGTCGGCCCGGCCGTCGAGCACGTGCCACAGCTCCTCGCGGTGCTCGTGCCGCTGCAGGCTCAGCCGCTTGCCGGGCTCGACCGTGATGGTCTTGACCGTCACCTCCTGGTTCGTCGCGAACTGGTGGAAGCGGCCCCAGGGGCGCTCGGACACGATGACCTCGGCCCGCTCGGACACGTCGGACGACTGCTCGCTCATGACGTCCAGCCTAGGTGACCCGCTGCGGGCCGGCCGCCCGAGCGCGCACGACCACCCGTCCTCCACGGCCGGATGCACCCGTTCCGGGGGCGGCCTCGAGGTCCTCGGCCCAGGCGGCCGCGACCAGCCGCTCGACCGCCCGCCCGAGCGGGAACGGGTCGCCGGCCAGGGTGACGGCGACCCCGCCGGTCCCGTCGCCATCAGGGTCGACGACGGCCGAGACCGCGCCGTCCAGCGGTGCCAGCGCGATCCGCAGGGCGCGGGCGAGGCGGACCCCCAGGTCCTCCGCATCCGGGTCGATCGCCGGCGACTCGGCCCGGTGGTGCCCGAGCGCACGCCACACCGCCTCGACGTGCCCGTGCCGGAACCAGTCGCCGCGCGGGCCTCGGACCAGCACCGCGGCGCCGGGGCCGTCCTCGGACGTGACGTGCCGGCCGAGCCCGCGGACCACCGCCACCGGCGTCCCCTGCACCTTGCCCTTGACCAGGTCGGCGAGCGCTGAGACCTCGTCGCCGACGGCCCGGACGGTCACTTCCAGCGGGCGGACGGAGGAGTCGAGACGTCCTCGGGCGTCGTCCAGGACGGCCAGACCCGCTGCGCCCAGGGCGAAGTCGGTGACGCCGTCACGCCACGGACGTCCGCTCGTGTCGGTGAGCAGGACGGCGGGCCGGACGCCGGTGAGCTCGTGCAGGCGGGCTCGCAGCGCCCGGGCCGAGGCGTCCGGGTCGGCGGGCAGCAGCAGCACCGTGCCGGTGGGGACGTCGGAGGCGTCGATGCCGGCGGCCGCGAGGACGGGACCGACCCGGGTGCGCACCACCCGGGTGCGCCGGCCGTCCGGGAGGGCGCGGGCGGCGACCTCGGCGACGACCTCGCCGTCCAGCGCCTGCTCGCGGCGCGCGGCGGGGACGGTGCGGCCCTCGGCCTTGGCGACGACCTTGGAGGCGACCACGACGACGTCGTGGTCGGCCAGGACGATGCCGGCCGCGACCAGGGCGGAGGCCACCACGGCACCGAGGTCGTCGCCGGCCCCGATCTCGCCGATGCCCGGCACGACGACGGCGCAGACCTCGTGCGGGTTCACCCGCTGCGCCCCGCCCGGTGGGGGCTGGACAGGGCCAGATCGACTGCGGCGCGGGCCATCTCGGCGGAGGCCTCGAGGTCGCGCATCATCAGCGGGACGGCGTGAACCCGGGCCCGTCCACCGGGGACGAGGGTGCCGTCCAGCTCGGCGTCGGAGGTGTCGACCATCCAGGCGTCGAGCAGGTCGGCGTACAGGCCGCCGACCGCCCGCGCGGTGCTGGCGACCCCGACGGCCCGCAGGCAGGCGTCGGCCATGCCGCGCACCGGCTTGCCGCCGACGATGGGGGACAGGCCGACCACCGGCGCCCGGGTACCGCGCAGGGCGTCGCGGACGCCGGGCACCGCGAGCACCGGGCCGATCGAGACGACCGGGTTGCTCGGCGGCAGCAGCACCACGTCGGCGTCGCGCACGGCGTCGAGCACACCCGGACCGGGAGTGGCCTGCTCGGCGCCGACGGCCACGATCCGCCGGGCGGGCAGCGCGGCGTGGTGCCGCACCCACCACTCCTGGAAGTGCATCGCGCGCTGGCCACCCTCGGCCTCGGCGTCCTCGACGACCACGTGGGTCTCGACCGGGTCGTCGGTCATCGGCAGCAGGCGCACCCCGCGCCCGGGCAGGCCCCAGCGCGCGCACAGGGCCGTGGTGACCTGGCTCAGCGGGTACCCCAGCCCGAGCATCCGGGACCGCACCAGGTGCGTGGCGAGGTCCTTGTCGCCGAGGGTGAACCAGTCCGGTCCGGCGCCGTACGCGGCGAGCTCGGCCGCGACCCCGCCGGTCTCGTCCGCCCGGCCCCAGCCCTGCTCGGGGTGCACCCCGCCGCCGAGGGTGTACATCACCGTGTCGAGGTCGGGGCAGACCCGCAGCCCGTGCAGGGTGATGTCGTCGGCCGTGTTCCCGATCACGACCACCTCGTGCGGGTCGCTCCCCGGTCCGCCGGTGGGGTCGCGGGTGGAGAGGTGGTGGAGCAGCCCGGTCAGGAACCGGGCACCGCCCACGCCGCCCGACACGACCGTGATCCGCATCCCGACATCCTCGCCCATGCCGGCCACGGCACCCGCACCCCCCGGTCACAGCCGGTGGGCTCTCCCACCGAGCGGCTCGAGGAGCGGACGGATATCACCGACGGGCTTGACGTAGGCGGTACGACACGCGTGTAATTCCACCATTGTCGTCCACCGCATCGCGGCCGGTGGCGACAGCACCGGGGAACTACCGGGAAGAGGTCGAGAAGTGGGAGCCATGGACGAATTCGCGGCACTGTCGTTGGTCCCGTCCCAGCGAGGCTGGGAGCTCGAGGAGGGGGACGAGGGAGCACTGGGCTGGCAGGAGCGTGCCCTGTGCGCCCAGACCGATCCGGAGGCGTTCTTCCCCGAGAAGGGCGGCTCCACGCGCGAGGCCAAGAAGGTCTGCGTCGGGTGCGAGGTGCGCTCGAAGTGCCTGGACTACGCGTTGTCGAACGACGAGCGCTTCGGCATCTGGGGCGGGCTGTCCGAGCGCGAGCGCCGACGCCTGAAGAAGCGGGCCGTCTGATCCTGTGAGCCTGGACCAGGACCTGCGGCTCGAGCGGGTCCCCACCGCGGCGGCGCGTCGACCACTCCCGGGCCGGCGCCACCCCGGGCGTCCCCGCGTGGTCGCCGTGGTGCACGGCCGCGACCCCGAGCACCTGCCGGCCGTGCTGGCGGCCCTGGCCGCGCAGACCCGGCGTCCCGACCTCGTGGTCGGGGTCGACGCCGGCGACGACTCCGAGGCCGGCGAGCGCGTCAGCGACATCCTGCGCGCCCACGCCGACGACGTCCTGCGGCTCGACCCCGCGGCCACGCTGGCCGACGGAGTCACCGCCGCCCTCGCCCACCGCGGCGTCGCCGACCTGCGTCCGGGGCAGCAGCAGCAGGGCCAGCCCGCCGCCGACTGGGTCTGGGTCCTGGACGACCGGGACCGGCCGGCGATGCGGGCCCTCGAGCGGCTGCTGGACCGGGTGCAGCGCAGCGGCAACGTGGGCGTGGTCGGCACCAAGCACCGCGGTGGCCCGGACGGGTCGGTGCTGCTCGACGCCGGGTTCACCACCACGCGCGCCGGACGGCGCCTCAGCCTGGTCGACGCCGGCGAGGTCGACCAGGGCCAGCGCGACGCCACCTCCGACGTCCTGGCGGTCGGCCTCACCGGCATGCTCGTACGGGCCGACGTCTGGCAGTGCCTCGGCGGGCCCGACGCCGCCCTGCTGGCCCCCGGCCGCACCGGGGCCGAGGTCGACCTGTGCCGGCGGGCCCGGCTGGCCGGGCACCGGGTCGAGGTGGTGCCGGCCGCGGTGCTGGTGCGCCCCGACGACCGCGCCGGCGGTGCGGGTCCGGTCACCGACCGGCGGAGCACGGCGCACCAGCGCCTGACCGGCGCGCCCGCCCTCGCCGTGCCGTTCGTCGCCCTCCAGCTGCTGCTCGGCGCCGTGGCCAGGGTGCTGCTCGGCCTGGCCGCCAAGGAGCCCCGGGCGGGCCTGCGGGCCGCCCGTCAGGTGCTCGCGGCGCTGCTGCGTCCCGACCTGGTCTGGCGCGCCCGGCGGGCGGCCCGCCGCACCCGGGTGGTGCCGACGTCCCAGCTCCGACCGCTGCTCGCCGACCAGCGCGAGACCTGGCGCTGGCACCGCGACCGGTGGCAGCGCGCACGTCCGGGTGGCTCGCTGGACGGCCGGCGACGCACGCCCCGGGCCCTGGTCGACCCGGTGCCGATCTCGCCGGTCGTGGCAACGGGGGGCGCGATGGGACGGTCCGCCGTCCCCGTGCTGCTCTCGCTGGTGCTCGCCGCCGCGTCCGCGCTGGCGCTGTGGCGGCTGATGGGCGCCGGGGCCGTCACCGCCGCCGCGCTGCCGCCCGCGCCGTCGTCGCTGGGGTCGCTCCTCGACGCCGTCGCCGCCGACTGGGTGCCGTCCGGCCTGGGCACCCCCGGCGCGGCCGACCCCGCCCTGTGGCCGCTGCTGGCCCTGTCGTTGCCGTTCACCTCGCCCGCCCTGGCCCTGACCGTCCTGCTCGTCGCCGCCCCGCCGCTGGCGGCGCTGTCCGCCTGGTGGGGTGCCGGCGCGCTGACCCGTTCGCCGTGGTGGCGGGCCCTGGGTGCGCTCGCCTGGGCAGCGGCGCCGGTGCTGCTGCTGTCCACCTCGGCCGGCCGCTACGGGGCGGTGCTGGCCCACCTGGCGCTGCCGGTGGCCGCCCGCCTGGTCGCGCACGCCGCCGCCACCCCGCACCGCCGGCTCAGCTGGGCCTGGTCGGCGGGGGCCGCGCTCGCGCTCGTCCCGGTCGTGACCGGCGCACCCGTCCTGCTGCTGCCGGCCGCGCTGGCGGGCCTGGTCGCCGCCGTCGTGTCGGCCAGGCCTGCTCCGGCGCTGGTGGCCGTGCCGTCGGCGGTGCTGCTGCTGCCGACCCTCGGCGAGGCCGTCCGGCTCCCCGCCGTGCTCCTGGCCGCCCCAGGCACCCCCGTGGCCGGGACCGCCCCCGAAGCCTGGCAGGTGCTCCTGGGCTGGCCGCTCGCGCCGGGCTCCACCGCGGTCACCGACCTCCCGCCGCTCCTGCTGCTGGCCGTCGGTGCGGTCCCCGCGCTGCTGGCCGTGGTCGCGCTCGGCTGGTCCTGGACGGCCTCGCCGCGCGGGCTGGCCGTGCGGTTCGGGGTGGGTACCGCCGCCCTGGGCACCGCGCTGGCCGGGCTCGCCGCTGGCACCGTCGTGGGCATCGGGCCGGACGCGCTGCCCGTCACCGGGTCGGCGGCACCGGGCACGAGCTTGGCCCTGCTCGGGCTGCTGGTCGCGGGTCTCGGCGGCCTCGGTCGCCTCCCGGCCCCGGCCCCGGACGCCGACCGCTCGCGCCGCCGCACCGCCGTGGCGGTCCTGGTGCCGGGGGCCGTCGTGCTGCTGGCGCTCGCCCCGGTCGCCGCGACCACCGGGTGGGTGCTCGACCAGCTCTCCTCCCCGTCGGCGCAGGACCTCGCGCGCACCGCCGGCAGCACCGTCCCGGCCGTCGTCGCGGATGCCGCGGACTCGCCCGACCAGGTCCGCTCGCTCGTCGTGCGCGCCGAGCCCGGTGCCACGACGGCTGGGACTTCCGGGACGGCTGGGACGCAGGTGCCGGCCCTCGAGGTCGCCGTCGTGCGCGGCACCGGACCGGCGCTGGACCGCTCGGCCGCGGCGGCCCAGGTGCGCCAGGCGTACCGGCCCGCGGCGCAGGACCCCGCCGGTGCCGCCCTCGACCTCGCCGTCGGCAACCTGGTCACCGGCCGCGGCGACGCCCGGGCTGCGTTGGCCCCGTTCGGCGTCGGTGCCGTCGTGCTGCTGCTCCCGCCGGACCCCGAGGACCCCGCCGCCGACGCCCTGGCCGCCCGCCTCGACGCGGTGGAGGGACTCACACCGGCGGGCGAGACAGCGACCGCGCGGGCCTGGCGGGTGCAGCCGGCCTCGGACGCCGGCGCCGCCGCCGCGGACCGACCGGCCGCAGTGCGGCTGCTGCCTGCCCCTGACGCCGACGTCGACCCCGCGGCACCGGCCTGGCAGGCGCTGGCGTCGACCCCCCGGGGGGTGGGCGCGAGCGTGCCCGCCGGGGCCGCCGGCCGGGTCGTCGCGCTCGCCGAGCGGGCGCACCCGGCCTGGACCGCCACCCTGGACGGCCGGTCGCTGGAGCCCGTCACGCTCGACGGCTGGGCGCAGGGCTTCGTCCTGCCGGCCGAGGGCGGTCAGGTCGTGGTCCAGCACGGCCCCGCCTCCGGTCCGGTGCTGCTCGGGTGGCAGCTGGTCGTGCTGCTCGTCACCGTGCTGCTGGCCGTGCCCGTGCGCCCCGCACGGGCACGAACGGTGGCAGCCACCCGATGAGCCTGGTCACCCGCACCCTGTGCGCCCTGCTGGCCGACGGCGCCACCGGCGTGCTCGCGACCGGGGTGGTCGACCCCGGGGCGCTCGCCGCCGACGCGGGGCTCGTCGCCGCCGACCAGCCCGGCGCCAGCGAGGTGGCCCTGGGCCGGCTGGCCCCGACCCTGGTGTGCCCGCCGGCCCCGCGGCTCCAGGCCGAGGTGGCCGAGGACGCCGGGGGCACCGACGAGGACTTCCAGGCCGCCGGCACCACCACCTCGAGCACCCTGGTGCGCTCGCTGGCGTCCTCCGGCGAGGCGGCCGTCAGCGGCCGCACGCTCCCGCTCGAGGACGCCGCGGCCGCCGAGGACCTCTCCGGGGCGGGCGAGGGGACGGCCGCGGCCAGCACCGGGAGCCAGGACCCCGTCGTGGTGCAGGCGGCGGCCTCGCAGCTGCTCGCCGGGCTCCAGGTCACCTCGGCCGAGGACGGCGACCTCGCGGGCGTGGCCGCGAGCTCGTGCACCGCGCCGGCCGAGACCTCCTGGCTGGTGGGGGGTGCCGTCGAGACCGGACGCAGCGGGCTGGTGCTGCTGTCCAACCCGTCCGCCACCACCGCGGTCGTCGACCTCACCGTCCTCACCCCGGACGGCCCGGTGTCCCCTCCCGCCGCGCAGGACCTCGCGGTCGGGGCCGGCACCAGCCGCGAGGTGCTGCTGGAGTCGCTGCTCGAGCCCACCGATGCCGTCGCCGTCGGTGTGAGCGCCCGCGGGGCGGCGGTCGCGGCGCAGCTCGTGGAGACCCAGCTCGACGGCGTCCTGCCGCACGGGGTCGAGCACGTCGCGGCCACCACCGCGTCCACCGCCCTGACCATCCCCGGCGTGCTCGCGGCCGGGCGCACGCTGACGCTCCGGGTGGCGAACCCGGGCGCCGACGCCGCGGCCGTCGGCTGGCAGGTGCTCGGCGCCGACGGCGTCCTGCCGCTGGTCGGCGAGGCCGTCGTGACGGTGCCCGCCGGCGGGGTCGTCGACCTGCCGCTGGACCTGTCCCGCCCGGACGGAACGCCCGTCGACGGCCCGGTCGCGGTCCAGGTCGGCTCGGACCAGCCCGTCGTGGGCGCGGTGCAGGTGCAGCAGCCGTACGGAGCGGGCAGGTCGGAGCGGGCCTGGGCGCAGTCCGCCCCCGCGCTGCAGGACGAGGCGCTGGCCCTGGTCGCCACCACCGAGGGGGTCCGCACGTTCCTCAGCGTGGCGTCAGCGGACGCCGCCGAGGTGCTGGTGCAGCAGCTCGACGCCGACGGCGAACCCGCCGAGGACGAGCTGACCCTGACGCTGGCACCGGGCACGACCCGGACCGAGCGGATCGGCACCGACGTCGCGGCCGTGCGGCTGAAGGTGGTGTCCGGGTCCGTGCACGCCGCGCTCCCGCTGACCGCCGACGCTCCCGGCGGGCCGGCCGAGCGGTTCGTCGCGGTGGTCCCGGTGCAGGTGCCGCCGCCGACCACGGACGCCGTGACGGTCGCCCCGCTGCCCGCGGACGTCCTGAGCGGCCCCGGAACCCCCTGACACCGACCGCAGCCTCAGTCGCCCTCGTACCCCGGGTCCAGCTCGCGCGGGCTCACACCCAGCACGTGCGCCAGCTGCTCGACCACCACGGTGCGCACCAGGTCGGCCAGGTCCACCGACCCCTGCGCGCGCGCCTCCACCGGCCGTCGGTACAGCACCACGCGGGCAGGGAGGCCGCGGTCGGCCGGGAAGACCCGACCGAGCGGCACCTCGCCGGCCTCCCACGGCGACGGGTCGGCGGGCGGGACGTCCTCGACCGCGACCTCCACCCGCGTCAGCGGCTCGTTCCACCGGGGGGCCAGGGCGTCCACGGCGTCCAGGACCAGGTCGTCGAAACGCTCGGACCGGGTCCGGGCGGCCGGTACGCCCGAGGGCAGCAGCTGGCCGCGCACCCCACGCCCGCGTCGGTCTCGACGGGCGGGCGAGCGGCGGACGGGCACCGCCCCACGCTATCCGGGTGCGACCCGGGTGATCCCGCGTGCCGCTGCGGCGGGACGGGACCGGCGGGTACTAGCGTGCGCAGGGTGAGCACCGTGCGCCCGGGAGTCCGTCGCTGCAGCCGCAGCGGCTGCCCGCACCCCGCCGTCGCCACCCTGACCTACGTCTACTCCGACTCCACCGCGGTGCTCGGTCCGCTCGCGACCGTGGCCGAGCCGCACTGCTACGACCTGTGCGGAGCACACTCGCAGCGGCTCACCGCCCCGCGCGGGTGGGAGGTCGTGCGGCTGGCGCCGTCCGAGACGCAGTACCAGCCGAGCGACGACGACCTCCTCGCGCTGGCCGACGCCGTCCGCGAGTCGGCCCGCCCGCTGCGCGCCGAGCAGACCGGTCCGGTCCCCGCCGGGACCGCGGTCGAGGTCGGACGCCGCGGCCACCTGCGGGTGCTGCGCGACCCGCGCGGCTGACGTCCCCGGGTCGCTGCGGTCCGAGCCCGTCACGGTTGGTGAGGCCCAGGTTCCAGATCCCGGGCGTATTGGGCCGGACGAGGTACGACACGCCGAACCTTCACCCGAATGGCCTACAGCAAATTGGTGACGCTTCAGCCGAATGCGGGAGGAGTCGATGACTTCTTCGTCCCCTGCTCCAGCCGCAGTGATCGTCCGAAGAGGGTGTCTCGCAGATGACCGCCACCGCCACCGCCTCGCGTCGCCGGACCCGCACCGCCGTCCCCGCCGCCCCGCTGGGCTCCCTCACCCAGGTGCGCAGCTCGCGCAGCTGCCACGCCTGCGGCTCGACCCACGTGACCCGGCTGGCGATGCGCCTGACCGACGGCACCCCGGTCGACTTCACCTCGTGCCGCGGCTGCGAGGCCCGTCGCTGGGAGCACGACGGCGTCGTCCTGTCCGTCCAGGACGTCCTCGGCCACACCCGCAAGCCCGCCTGACCCCTGCTGAGCCGCCGTCCGAGGCCGAAGGGCCCCGTGGCTACGCTGCCGGGATGAGCGATCGCCGAGGTCTCAGCACCGTCGTCAAGGCCTACGACATCCGTGGCGTCGTGCCGGACGAGTGGGGCACCGAGCACGCCGCGGCCCTGGGTGCGGCCTGCGCCGACGAGCTCGGCGTCAAGGGCCGGCCGTTCGTCATCGGGCACGACATGCGCCCCTCCTCGCCGTCCCTGGTCGACGCCTTCGCCGGCGGCGTGGCCGCCCGCGGCGTCGACGTCGTGGTCGTGGGACTGGCGTCCACCGACGGTCTGTACTACGCCAGCGGCTCGATGGACTGCCCCGGCGCGATGTTCACGGCCAGCCACAACCCGGCCCGCTACAACGGGATCAAGCTCTGCCGCCCCGGCGCCCGTGCCGTCGGGCAGGACACCGGCCTGACCGCCGTGCGCGAGCGCGCCGAGCGCTACCTCGCCGACGGCGTGCCGCCCACCGCCCGCACCGGCGCTCGCGTGGACCGCGATGTGCTGCGCGGCTACGCCGAGCACCTGCGCGGTCTGGTCGACCTGTCCGGCGGCCGCCGGCTCAAGGTCGTCGTCGACGCCGGCAACGGGATGGCCGGGCACACCGTCCCCGCCGTCCTCGGGCGGGCCTCGGGCCTGGAGCCGCTGCCGTTGACCGTGGTGCCGCTCTACTTCGAGCTGGACGGCACCTTCCCGAACCACGAGGCGAACCCGCTGGAGCCGGAGAACCTGCGCGACCTGCAGGCTGCCGTGCTCGAGCACGGTGCCGACATCGGGCTGGCCTTCGACGGCGACGCGGACCGCTGCTTCGTCGTCGACGAGCGCGGCGAGCCGGTCAGCCCCAGCGCCGTCACGGCGCTGGTGGCCGTCCGGGAGATCGCCAAGGAGCAGGCGGCGGGCCGCGAGCCGGTCGTCATCCACAACCTCATCACCTCGCTGGCGGTGCCCGAGCTGATCGAGGAGGCCGGGGCCACGGCGCTGCGCACCCGGGTCGGCCACAGCTACATCAAGGGCGAGATGGCCACCAGCGGAGCCGTGTTTGGTGGCGAGCACTCGGCGCACTACTACTTCCGCGAGTTCTGGGGCGCCGACACCGGCATGCTCGCCGCGTTGCACGTGCTCGCCGCCCTGCAGGAGTCGTCCGTGCCGTTCTCGCAGATCATGGAGCGGTACGAGCGCTACGTCAGCAGCGGTGAGATCAACTCCAGGGTCGAGGACGTCCCCGCGGCCGTCGCGCGGGTGCGGGTCGCGTTCGCCGACCGCGGGGCCTTCGACGAGCTGGACGGCGTCACCGTCACGGGCACTCCCGTGCACACCTCCCCACCCGGCCCGATGTGGTGGTTCAACCTGCGAGGCTCCAACACCGAGCCGCTGCTGCGGCTCAACGTCGAGGCTGCCGACCGTGCCACGATGACGGCGGTGCGCGACGAGGTGCTCGCGCTGGTGAGGAAGGACGCGCGATGACGACGATCGAGCCCTGGCTGCGCGAGATCCTGCGCTGCCCGCGGTGCCGCTGCGACCTCGACGACGGCACGGGTCCGACGGGTGGCCCCGAGCTGGTCTGCACCGGCCCGGCGTGCGGCCTGGCGTACCGCGTCGACGACGGCGTCCCGGTGCTCCTGGTCGACGAGGCCCGTGGGGACGTCGTCGACGAGGCCCGCCGGCCGCAGGACTGATCATGGCCCTGGACGAGCAGCTGCTGGACGACCCCTTCGCCCTCGAGGCGGCCGACCCGCGGTCGGTGCTGCGCTCGCTCGCCGGTGCGGGGGCGCAGGTGCGCCAGGCGCTCGCGCTCACCCAGGAGGCGCTGCCCTCGTCGTGGGCCGACGGCGGACGTCCTCGGGCCGTCGTCGTCGCCGCCCGCGGGGGAGCGGCGGTGGTCGGCGACGCCCTCGCCGCCGTGGTCGGGGGGGCCGGGCCGGTCCCGGTCATCGCGCTGTCCGGCTCGCGGCTGCCGTCCTGGGTGGGGTCGATGGACGTCGTGGTCGCGATCTCGCTGTCCGGCCGTGCCGAGGGCGCCGTCGCGGTCGCCACGGAGGCGGGTCGCCGAGGGTCGCAGCTGCTCACCGTCGGGGCGACCGGTTCGCCGCTGGAGCACGTCAGCCAGCGGTTCCGGGGGGCGCACGTGCCGCTGCCGGTCGACCGGTCCGCGGCCACCACCCCGACCTCCCGCACGGCACTGTGGTCCCTGCTCACCGGCCCGCTGCTCGCGTGCGACCGGCTCGGGCTGCTGCCCGCCGACGCGTCCGGGGGAGAGCACGACCTCGCGGCGGTCGCCGACGCCCTCGACGCCGAGGCGGAGGCCTGCCGTCCGTCGTCGGAGTCGTTCGTGAACCCGGCCAAGGCGCTCGCGACCGAGGTCGACGGCTCGGTGCCCGTCATCCTCGGTGACAGCCCGCTGGCCGGCGTCGCCGGTCGCCGCGCCGCCTCGGTGCTGGCCCGCACCGCCCGGGTCCCCGCGGTGCACGGGATGCTCCCGGACGACGCCGGGGACGTGGTGGCCACCTTCGGCGGCCCGTTCGCGTCCGACGCCTCCGACGAGGTGTTCAGCGACCCGTTCCTGGACGGCCCGGCCGCGACCCGGCTGCGGCTGCTGCTGCTCGACGTCGGGGACGGCATCGGGTTCGGAGCGGTGCGCGACCTGGCCGAGCGCTCCGGGGTGAGGGTGAGCCAGGTCCGGGCCCACACCGAGCTGGGCGACGACCTCGAGAGCGGGGTCCGCGGACCGGCCGAGACGCCGATGCAGCGGTTCGCGCGGGTCGTGGCCCGGGTCGACTTCGCCGCCACCTACCTCGCCCTGGCCACCGGTCTGGACCCGGCGACCTCGCCGCACGTGGCGGAGCTGCGCGACTCGTTGCGCTGAGCCGGCCCCCGCTCCCCTAGGGTCGTGGTCATGGCGAGCAGTGGTGGGACCAAGGCGATCGTGGCGGCCCTGGTGGCCAATATCGGGATCGCGGTGACCAAATTCATCGCGTGGGCGTTGACGGGGTCCTCGTCGATGCTGGCCGAGGCGATCCACTCGGTGGCCGACTCGGGCAACCAGGTGCTGCTGCTCGTGGGCGGCAAGCGTGCCCGCCGCGCCGCGACCCCGGAGCACCCGTTCGGCTACGGCCGCGAGCGCTACGTCTACGCGTTCATCGTCGCGATCGTGCTGTTCAGCGTCGGTGGCCTGTTCGCCCTCTACGAGGCCTGGCACAAGTTCCAGGACCCGCACCCGATCGACGCCTGGCAGTGGGTGCCGGTCGTGGTGCTGGTCGCCGCGATCGTGATGGAGTCGTTCTCGTTCCGCACCGCGATCGTCGAGTCGAACCACGTCCGCGGGGGCCAGTCGTGGAAGGCCTTCGTCCGCACCGCCAAGGAGCCCGAGCTCCCCGTCATCCTGCTGGAGGACCTGGGTGCCCTGGTGGGCCTGGTCCTGGCGCTGGTCGGCGTGGGCATGACCCTGATCACCGGAAACGGGCTGTGGGACGCGGCCGGCACCGCCTCGATCGGCCTGCTGCTCATCGTCATCGCCGCCGTCCTGGCGATCGAGATGAAGTCGCTGCTGCTGGGCGAGAGCGCCACGGTCGAGAACGTCCGGGCGATCGAGGCGGCCCTGCCGGGCGAGGGCGTCGAGGGCATCATCCACATGAAGACGCTGCACCTGGGTCCGGAGGAGCTGCTCGTGGCCGCCAAGATCGCGGTGCACGCCGACTCGACCGGCTCCCAGGTCGCCGACGCCATCGACGCCGCCGAGCGTCGGGTCCGCGTGGCGGTGCCCATCGCCAGGGTGATCTACCTCGAGCCGGACCTGCGCGACCCCGCCACGCAGAAGTCGGAACCGGCCGCCGGCTGAGACCAGACCCATCCGTGGCGGTGACCGCCACGAATCGTGAGCGTGGACACCAACGGCCGACGACCCTCGTTCTCGAACCGTGGGACGGTGCTGGTCCGATCGGGTGCAACCTCTACCGAGCGTCGCCACCTGGCTGGCACCCCGGGCGTCGAGGTGTTCCGATGGTTCTCGACGACGTCGGGTGGACGCGTCGAGCACCAGGTCGCACCGTCGCGACCGAGCGCCTCGTCGGCGCCGGTCCCGCAACGTGACCGGAGCCGTCCCCGACTGTCGATCCTCTGGAGAGCCGTGCCTGCCGCACATCCCGATCGCACCGTGATCCGTCAGACCCGTCAGACCCGTCAGACCGGTCGCCGGCTCGCCGGCCTGCTGACCGCCGCCCTGCTCGCCCTGGGGACCCCGACGCTGCTGGTCGGTCCGGCTGCGGCTGCGTCCCCGGGATCCTCGGGCGCCTCCGCGGGAGCGTGGGTGCGTGGAGCGCACCTGGTACCGGGCCTCGGGACGATGACGCTGGCGCTGTCGCCGGTGTCCGGCGCGGGGACGGCCGACCTCGGTGACGCGATCGTGCTGGCCCCCACCGCGTCCTACGGCGACGTCGGTGACTACCTGACGGTGGAGCCCGGGCGCTACGCCGTCGGCGTGTGGCCGGCCGGGAGCGCGCAGGGCGCCGCCCCGATCCTGACCGGCACGCTGGACGCCATCGAGGGCTCGGCCTACACCGTCGCGGGCCTCGGCACCAAGCAGGAGCCGACCGTCACCACGCTGCGCGACGACCTCACGCCGCCCGTGGGCGGTGCCGCCCGGATCCGGGTGCTGCCAGCCGCGTCCTCCGCCCCCACCGTCGACGTCCAGGCCGTGGACGGACCCGTCGTGGCCACCGCGGCCGCCTTCGGCCGCGTCACCGAGTACGCGACGGTCCCGTCCGGCTCCTGGACCCTGCAGGCCAGCTCGATGGGCGGCACCGTCGCCGGCACCGACCTCGACCTGGCCGGCGGCGCCGTCTACACCCTGCTCGTCCTGGACTCCAGCGCCGGCCTGACCATCGCGCCCGTCGTCGACGCCTCCGGCTCCGGCGCGATGCCGGTCGGCGGCGCGCAGACCGGCGGCGGGGGGCTGGCTGCGGCCACGGGGTCCACCGGGTCGTCCCTCGCGCTCGCCGGGGGCGGCGCCCTGCTGGTCGCCGGGTGGCTCCTCCTGCAGCGCACGCGTCGCACCCCCGCGGCGCCGGTGCGGTGACCCGGGGAACCCGCGCGTCCCGCCACGTCGGGAGAGCAGGTCTGTCGGCGCTCGCCGCCGGCGTGCTCCTGACGGGCTGCGCGGAGCCCTCCGACACCGCGGCCGCCTCGGTCGTGCAGGAGTCCGCACCGGCACCGACAGCGACCCCTGCACCTCCAGCGACCCCTGCACCGGGGTCGGCGGTCGAGGCGTTCGGGACCGCGGCCCCGTTGACGCAGGCACCGCAGACGAGGCAGGACGCGGCGGTCGCGGCACCGACGACGGTGCGGATCCCCAGCATCGGCGTCGAGTCCGCCCTCACCGACCTCGGCGTCGCCGCGGACGGCACGATCGAGGTGCCGGCCGACTACGACCTCGCCGGGTGGTTCACCCAGGGCCCGGCGCCCGGTGGGCGCGGTCCTGCCGTGATCCTCGGGCACGTCGACTCGCGTTCCGGCCCAGCCGTCTTCGCCGAGGTCGACACCCTGGTCGCCGGCGACCTGATCGAGGTCGATCGCGCCGACGGCAGCACGGTCGCGTTCCGGGTCGAGCGCCTCGAGCAGGTGCCGAAGGACCAGTTCCCCTCGGCGGCGGTGTACGGACCGGTCCCTGGACCTGCGCTGCGCCTCATCACGTGCGGTGGCGAGTTCGACACCTCCACCGGCCACTACCGCGACAACGTCGTCGTGTTCGCCGCTGCCGTCGTGTGACGGGCGAGGGTCGGGGCAATCCCTGACCAACCGGGCACCGAAGCCCTCATGACCGATCGAACGACCGACCACGACGGTGTGGAGAGTCTCCACCACCGTCAGAGCCGTCCAGACCACGCGGCCGCCGACGACGACCCTCCCCGGAAGGACGCTCCGTGCCGCACGCCCCGTCCCACCTCAGCTCCAGCACGACCGACGTCATCGACCTGCGCGACCGCGCGGCGTCCGACCACTCCCGCGGCTCCACGATCACGGCCGCCCGGCCTCTGGTCTCGGTGCGCAGCGACGCCGCGGACGCGTCCCTGCTGCACGGGGCCGACCTCGAGCCGGTCGAGCGTCGCCGGGGCTGGCTCGCCGGTGTGACCACCACGCCCGTGGCCCTGCTCCTGGCCGACCTCGGCGCCTGGGTGCTCACCGTCCTGCTGCTGCCGAGCGGCCCCGTCCCCGCCGCGATCATGCTCGTGGGCCTGCTCGTCGCGTCCCTGGCGCGGCACGGCTACCGGGCCCGGCTGACGCTGTCCGGTCTGGACCAGGTGCCGGTGGCCGTGGTCGCCGCCGCCGCTGCGGGGCTGGCGCACACCGTCGCCGTGCTCGTGACCGCGCCCGGCTCCTCGCTCGGTGCCCCGGTGCTGCGCACGGCCGTGCTCGGCCTGGGCGTCCTGGCCCTGCGGTCCGTGGCGGTCGAGGCGATCAAGGTGATGCGTCGTCGTGGCCTGGTCGTGCACCGCACCCTGGTGATCGGCGGCGGCGAGGTCGGCCGCGACCTGGTCGCGCGCTTCCAGCAGCACCCCGACCTCGGCCTGGACCCGGTCGGCGTGCTCGACACCGACGCCCCCGCTGACCCCGACGCCCTCAGCGTGCCGTGGCTGGGCGGCGTGGACCGGCTGGCCCGCACCGTGCTCGACAACGACGTCGACGTCGTCGTCGTGGCCTTCAGCCGGCAGCGCGAGTCCGAGCTGGTCGAGGTGCTGCGCACCTGCGACCGCCTCGACGTCGAGTTCTTCTTCGTCCCCCGCCTGTTCGAGGTGCAGAGCGTGCACGCCGACATGGACGAGGCCTGGGGCCTGCCCCTGCTGCGGGTGAACCGGGCCGCCTTCCGCACCCCGTCGTGGCGGATCAAGCGCTTCCTGGACGTCGCCATCGCCTCGGTCGCCCTGCTGTTTATCTTCCCGGTCCTGGCGGCGGTCGCCGCCGCCGTGCGCTGGGAGGGCGGCCCGGGCGTGCTGTTCCGGCAGAAGCGGGTGGG
The DNA here is from genome assembly GCA_038213835.1 of Actinomycetales bacterium. Lineage (GTDB taxonomy): Bacteria > Actinomycetota > Actinomycetes > Actinomycetales > CAWJMD01 > JBBQSN01. The sequence continues at coordinate 8,127 of JBBQSN010000003.1, read as the reverse complement.
CCTGGACGGCCGGTCGTTCACGATGATGAAGTTCCGCTCCCTGCGCCCGGCCGACGAGTCCGAGTCGGCGACGCTGTGGAACGTCTCGAACGACGACCGGATGGGTCCGGTCGGCAAGGTCATCCGGGCCACCTCGTTGGACGAGCTCCCGCAGCTGGTCAACGTGGTGCGCGGCGACATGAGCCTGGTGGGTCCGCGTCCCGAGCGACCGCACTTCGTGGACGAGTTCTCCAGCACCATCCCGCGCTACACCGGCCGGCACCGCGTGCCAGCCGGCCTGACCGGCCTGGCCGCCGTCTACGGACTGCGCGGCGACACCTCGATCTCCGACCGGGCGCGGATCGACAACTACTACATCGAGAACTGGTCGCTCTGGCTGGACGCGAAGATCGTCCTGCGGACGGTCGCCGCGGTGTTCCGCCGGACGGGCTCGTGAGCGGCAGCACGCCCAGGGCCGTCGTCGTCCACGAGCGCTTCACCGAGTTCGCGGGCTCCGAGGCGGTCGTCGAGCAGCTGGCCCGCACCTGGCCGGACGCCCCCCTGCTCGCCCCGGTCGCGCGTCCGGGGGTGATGCCGGCCGACCTCGAGCACCGCGTCCGCGCCACGGCGCTCAGTCGGCTGCTGCGCGGCTCGACCTACGCGCACCTGCTCCCCGCGCTGCCCGTCGCCGTCCGGCGGCTGCGCGTGCCCGCCTCAGCCGACGTCGTCATCGCCAGCCACCACGCGTTCGCGACCCAGGTCGTGCACGCCACCTCCGCCCCCGTGGTGGCGTACGTGCACTCGCCGGCGCGCTGGGTCTGGGACCCGCAGATGCGCCAGGGCGAGGCCGGTGGCCGGCTGGGCCAGCTCGGCCTGGCCGGGTTCGCCGCGGCGTTCCGTCGGCACGACCGCGTGGCAGCGGCCGGGGTGCACACCCTGGTGGCCAACTCCTCCGAGGTCGCCGACCGGATCCACCGCTGGTGGGGCCGTGACGCCCAGGTGGTGCACCCGCCGGTCGACACCGAGTACTACACCCCGGCGCCGTCCCCCGAGCGCGAGGGCTTCTTCCTGCTCGCCGGCCGGATGGTGCCGTACAAGCGTCCGGACCTCGCGGTCCGCGCCGCAGCCCGCGCCGGGGTGCCCCTGGTCGTGGCGGGCGACGGCCGCTCGCGGGCCCAGGTCGAGGCCCTGGCGGGCCCGCACACCCGGTTCGTCGGACGCGTGAGCGACGACGACCTGCGCGACCTGTACCGGCGCTGCCGCGCGCTGCTGATGCCGGGAGTCGAGGACTTCGGCATCGTCCCGGTCGAGGCCCAGGCCTGCGGCGCCCCCGTGGTCGCCATCGGGGAGGGCGGGGCCAGGGACTCGGTCCTGCCCGGTGTCACCGGTCACCTCGTGCCGCCGTCCGGTGAGGCCGAGCTGGAAGCCTGGAGCGACGCGCTGTCCCGGTTCGACGCCGACGAGTACGACCCGCGGGTCGTGCGCCGGCACGCAGAGACGTTCTCCCGCCACGCGTTCCGCGAGAAGATGACCGACGTGGTCGGGTCCGTCCTCGGCCGTTCCTGACCGGTCAGCGACCCAGCACGGCCTGCACGGTCTCGGCGGCGACGTCGTCCCACGTCCGTGAGACCGCTGGCCTCCGGCGTTCGCGCGGGGGCGCCTCGAGGTGCCGCAGCACGGCCGCGGCCCACGCGGCCGGGTCGTCGGCGGGCAGGTGCTCGGCGCGGTCGCCGCTCACCTCCACCAGGGCCGGGTCGAGCGAAGTGACGAGCGGGCTGCCGAGGTCCAGCGCCTCGGCGGCCGGCAGCCCGAACCCTTCGACCAGGCTCGGCGACAGCGACACCGCCGCGTTCTCGTAGCACCAGCGCAGGGTGGCGTCCTCGACCCGCTCGAGCTGGACCAGGTGGCCGCTCGCGAGCAGCTCCGCGTGGTGCGGGCCGTAGCTGCTGACGCCCCACGCCGGCGGCCCGACCTGGGCGAGCCGGGCGTCGGGACGGGTGCGCACCACGTCGGTGAAGGCCTCCAGCACCACGGGCAGGTTCTTGCGCGCCGAGGCGTCCCCGACGACCAGGGCGAACGGTCGGCCGTCCAGCTGCGGGACGGGCGTCGCCGCGCCGGCGAGCAGCGACGGGCTCGTGGCGAGCGGGACCACAGCGGCATCCTGTGCTGCGCGAGGAGCCCACTGCGACAGTCGCTCTCGGGTCGCCTGGCTCACGCACAGCAGCGTGTCCGCCTGCCGCAGGGAGGCCAGGTAGGGGCGGGCCAGCAGGGTGCGCTTGAGCCGCCCGAAGTCCTGCGGCCGGTCGAGCACGAGCATGTCGTGGATGGTGAGCACGCCTCGGGCCCGCACCCCGCGCGGCAGCAGGTGCTTGGCACCCTGGACCACGTCGTAGCGGTCACCGAGGACCCGCGTGAGCAGGCCCCTCTCGGCGGCCGCGGCCAGGGGTCCGGGCACGCGCGGCATCGGCACGGACCGGCCGCCCCCGACCAGGTCCGGCAGCGTCCGGGTGGCCGACGCGTCGGTGAGCAGGTGCAGGTCGACCTCGCCGCCACGCACCAGCCCCCGGGCGAGCTCGAGGGTGTACCGGACGATGCCGCCGCCGGTGCCGTCGGCCGGGACGTGGCCGGCCATCAGCAGCCACTGCGGCCGGGGCCCGCTCACGTGCCGGCCCCGGCGACCACGGCCGCACGAGCCGGCACCGTCGTCCTGACGACCCGGCGTGCCGGGCGCCGGCTGCGCGAGAGCACCGCGGCCACCACGAGCAGGCAGACGACGGCGGGCACGACCCGGCCCTGGGCCCAGTAGAGGTAGCGGGGCAGGTCGAGCAGCCCGGTGAGGGCGATCGGGTAGAGCAGCGCGCCGACCACGTGACCGTTGCGGAACCCGCGGTACAGCAGGCCGAGCAGGGCGCCGGCCAGGGCGAGGTAGACCAGTCCGCCGACGACGCCGAAGTCGACCATGGGCGCGGTGATGCCGCCCATGTTGTTGAACTCGGGGTTCGCGAAGCGCTGCAGGATGTCCGTCGCCGCAGCCGGGGGAGGCGCCGAGAGCCGGTCGTAGAGACCGAGCTGGGAGATGCCGGGCGCCTCCCAGATCGCCTGCACCGACTCGCGCGGCAGCCGCCCGGGGTAGGTGCCGTGCTCCAGCTGCAGGTAGCCGTTGTTGTAGGAGGTGGCGTAGTAGCCGGCCAGCCGCAGTGCGGCGAACACCGGGAACGGCTGGTCGGTCCGGGTCGAGAAGAAGGTCCAGCTGCGCGAGTACTCGAACGCGGCGAAGAGCACGAAGAGCATCGGGGCGAGCACCACCGGTGCCGCCCGCGCGGCCAGGCGTCCGAGCGGTCGCCGGCCGTGCCGTGCCGCCATCGCGACGATCGCCACGGCCGGGACCGCGATCTCGACCAGTGCCAGCCGCTCGCTGTTCACGAACGAGCGCACCAGGGAGAGCAGCACGACCACGACGACCTGGACCACGAGCCGACGGTCACGCTGGCGCAGCAGGGCGTAGGTGGCCACCACGACGAACGCGATGCCCACCTGGGTCAGGGTGGTCACGCCGGCGATGCCGGCGAACTCGTCCTTCAGGTTCCCCGCGTAGTTGTCCTGGCTGACCAGCAGCTGGACCACCTGGCCCAGGGTGACCCCCCGGGACGCCCCGGCGGCGGCGAACGCCGCGTAGCCGACCAGGGTCAGCGCGAACAGCACGTCGCACGCCCGGCGCAACGTCGTGGTGACCCCACCACCGGGCGGCAGCACCGTGGCGGGTCCAGGACCGCTGGAGCGCTGCGGCACCGCCGCCACGACGGTGGCGATCGAGCCGAGCAGCAGCACCGCGAGGGCCACGAGCAGCAGGTTCTCCGTCGTGACGGCCTTGCCCGTGCGGTAGAAGAGCCGGAAGTCGGCGTCGTCGAGGTAGGCGGTCAGCAGCAGGGTCGGCGGCACCAGGAGCAGGAGCGCCCCGGCGGGCGACAGCCACCACAGGCTGGGCCGCGACCGGGTCGGGGCGGGGGTCACGGGGCCCGGAGCCCGCGCGGGCGCCGGTCGGTGAGGCCGGCCCAGGTGCCGCGCAGGAACGCGAGGTCGGCCCTGGCCAGGTCGGGACGGCCTCGGGCGGTGCGGACGGCCAGGCCCGCGACCTTGCGTGCGCTGTAGTAGGCGAGCTGGGCCCTGGACAGCCGGTGCACGCGCCACAGGTGGCCGTTGCCGCAGCCGTAGCGCAGCATCTTGTCGACGAACGCCGGGTCGCGGTCGTCCCGCGGTTCGTCCTGGAGCACGACCACGTCGGGCACGTAGTCGACCCGGCCACCGGCGTCCAGCACCCGCAGCAGCAGGTCGGACTCCTCGCCCGCCCCGTACCAGCCCTCGGCGCCGACGCCCACGCCCTCGTCGAACCAGCCCACCTCGTCCATGACGGCGCGGCGCAAGAACATCGTGCTCATGATCGAGGTGTGCAGGAAGTTCGTCCGGGTGACCGGGCGCGCGGTGGGTGCCCAGCGCAGCATCGACCCGCGGCCGTCGAGGGTCTGCTGCTGCCCGCTGAGACCGGCCAGGCCGGGGTAGGCCGCGAACGCCGCGAGGACGTCCTCGGCCGTCGTGACCGGGAACCAGCAGTTGTCGTCGGGGAAGCCGACGATCGGGGCGCGCGCGATCCGCAGGCCGGCGTTGCGCCCGCGGGAGGCGCCGCGACCCGACGTGGTGGCCGACCACACGATCGCGGTGCCGCTCTCCTCGAGCACCCGGGTGCTGGCCCGGTCCGCGGCCTGGTCGCACAGCACCAGCTCGAGCCGGTCGGCGGCGGTCGAGGTCTCGAGCGAGCGCAGCAGCCGCCGCAGGTCCTCGGGTCGACCGATGGTGCTGACGACGAGCGAGAGCTCGGGTGCTCGGTCAGGCACGGGACCGGGACGGCTGGGGCAGCAGGTCGGTGTCGTCGCCCTCGTGCGGCTGGGTCTCGTCGCGCTCGTCGCCCCTCGGCGCCGAGGCGTCCTTGCGGGAGCGGCGCGGGGGCTGGTTGAGCAGCACCCCGGACAGCCGGCCCCGGTCGGCCTGCAGGACCTGCACGGTGACGGCGACGTCGTCGACGGCCGTGCGGTGCGCGGCGACGACGAGCACGGTCTGGTCGCAGACCCGCGACAGCCGCACCCCGAGGTCCGAGACGTCCAGAGCCGGGGCGTCGACGACGACGGCCCAGCCGAGCTCGCGGGCGGTCGCCACGACGGCGGCGAGGGTGTCGGCGTCGACGTCCTGGTACGCGCTGGCGCGCCCGGGGCACAGCACCCGCAGGTCGGGCTCGGAGGTGCGCTGGGCGGCCCGGACGAGGTCGTCGCCGGTGAGCTCGGGCCGGCTGTGCAGGTCGAGCTCGGTCAGGCCCTCGTGGTCGGGGACGACCCCGAGCGTGATGTCGCCGGCGCCGGGGCCGGCAGCCCGCACGAGCAGGGTCGGACCGCGCCGGGCAGCGTGCCGAGCGTGCGCCTGGGCGACGAAGGACGTCCCCGCACCAGCAGATCCGGCCACGACAGCGAGGCTGCCGCCGCCCGCGGCACCGGCGGTGAGCTGCAGGGCCTGCAGCTGGACCGCGCGGCGCAGCTCGGCGCCGGTGCTACCCGACTTCCGCGGGCCTGGCAGGGCGGGGGTGAGCACGGGCACGTCGAGGTCGGCGAGGTCGTCGACGTCGCGCACCCGCGACGAGGTGGCGTCGCGCAGCACCGGGACCAGGGCGCCGAGCAGGAGCCCGACGAGGGCACCGAGGAGGGCGCCGGTGAGCAGCGGGCTCAGCGCGCCCGCGGGGCGCACCACGGCGCCCTGCACCTGCGTGGCGATCCGGTTCACGTCGCCGGCGGCCCGGGTGAGGGTGTCCTTGACGCGGAGCTGGTCGGCGTACTGCTGGCGCAGGGTGTCGGCCTGCTGCTCCTGCGCGGCGGTCTGCACCACGACGGCGTCGAGCTCGGCGACCTGGGTGCTGGTGGCCTCGATCTGCTGGTCGACCACCGCGATCTGCTCGGCGATGCGCGTGGCGAGCCGGTCGCGGCGCCCCTGCACGTAGAGGTCTGCGGCCGACTGCGCCTGCGTGCGCGCCGCGCCGGCCGTCGCTGCGGTGGCCGTGATCTCCACCACGTTGGAGCTGCCGACGCGGGCGGCGCCCAACTCCGGCTGCTCGCCGCCGCTGGCCGCGGCGACCTGGCCCGCGAGGTCGTTGCCGTCGAGGTAGACCAGCTCGGTCTCCAGGTAGGTGGCGTTGCGGGCCGCCTGGTCGCCCAGCGCGGAACCGGGGTCGGCCGGGTTCTCCACGGCGGCGGGGTCGGGCGAGCTGAGCACGAGGGCGGAGGCGCTGGCCCGGGTCTCGCCGAGCGCGGCGACGCCTGCACCGAGCGCTCCGAGCACGACGGCCCCCACCAGCGCGGCGACGGCGGAGCGTCGCCACCGGGCGGTGCGGGCACCCCGGCTGACCGGTGCGTGCTCGCGCGCGAGCGCGTCGTCCTGGGTCCAGGTCATCGTGGGACTTCCTCCGTGCTGGGGTGCGGGCTGGGCTGGGTGGTCGGCGTGCTCGACGGTCCCGGGACTCGTCCTGGGTTCGGTCGTCCGGTTTGCCACGCGGGGTGTTCTCGCTCATCGTAAGGAGCACGAGGCCTCCCCGCTCCCACTCGCGGGTGGAGCGCCCCCGACGGCGACAGGACCCCATGAGCACCACTTTTCCGCACCTGCCCACCGACGACGTCCCACCGACAGATCCACCGACCGGGTCCGCCGCTGACCGCAGGCGGCCTGCCCTGCTCGTCGCTGTCGCGGTGGCGGCGGTCGCGCTCCTGGGCGTGGTCCTGGCGGTGCTGCTGGCCGGTGGGGACCGCGGTGGTGCCGCCGAGGTGCCCGACACCGACCGCGACGTGGACGTGCGCGACCTCGGCGCGGTGGGCGACGGCCGCACCGACGACACCGAGGCGCTGCAGGAGGCCTTCGACGGCGCCGAGCCCGGTACCCGGCTGGTCCTCCCCGAGGGCATGGTCTTCGCCCACGACGACGTCCTGACGCTGGGGTCGCCGGACGTCGTGCTCTCGGGCGGCGGGACGCTGCTCGCGACGGACGAGGAGCGGTCCTCGCTGGTGCTGGCGGCCGACCGGGTTGCGATCGAGGACCTCACCCTGACGATCGAGGAGACCTCCCGACGCTTCGACGCCTACGAGCAGCAGCGGCTCCGGCTCGACGGGCACACGGGCATCGTGCTCAGCGACGTGCGGGTCGAGGGGTCGGCCGCGGCGGGCGTCTACGTCGGCGGCGGGACGGCGGACTTCCTGCTCGACCGCGTGCAGGTCAGCGGCACCGAGGCCGACGGCATCCACATCACCCAGGGCGCCCACGACGGCCGGGTCCTGCAGCCGGTCGTGCGCGACGTCGGCGACGACGGCGTGGCGGTCGTGTCGTACGCCCCGGACGGCGCGCCGTGCGCGCGGATCGAGGTGGTCTCGCCGACCGTGGACGGCAGCAGCGGCGGACGCGGGGTCTCCGTCGTCGGTGGCCAGGACGTCACCTTCAGCGACATCGACGTCCGGAACACCTACGCGGCCGGCGTCTACGTGGCCGCAGAGGGCAGCTTCGACACCACCGGGGTCAGTGGCGTGCTCGTCGACGGCGGCACGGTCGACGGCGCCAACACCGGCGAGGACATCGACCACGGCGCGATCCTGGTGTTCAACGGCACCGACGACGAGACCGTCGACGACGTCGTGGTCCGCGGCATCGAGGTGACGGGGACGCGGGCCTCGGCCAGCCGCGAGGTCGGCCTGGTCACCGACCGCGAGGACGGCATCACCGACGTGGTGCTCGAGGACATCTCGCTCGAGGAGGGCGGGCCGGAGCGACCGATGGTCAGCAGCTCGGCGTCCACCACGTACGAGACGAGCGGCTGGACGATCGGCGGCGAGGACGTCCCCGACCTCAAGGACACCGAGGTCGGCACCGACGACGACTGACGGGGTCGTGGGGCCGGTCACGACGTCGGGAAGTTCTCGAGCGACATCGTCCTCAGCGCCGGGACCCGCCGGTCCACCGTGCGCACGAGCGCGTCGCGGGACTCGAGCGCGCCGTCGGTGACGTCGACGAGGTTCTCCTCGAGGTGCTCGTCGGGCTCGACCACGAGCTCGGGGGTGCCGACCAGCGCCA
>JBBQSN010000002.1:0-49247 GCA_038213835.1 Actinomycetales bacterium | reverse complement strand
TCGACGAAGGTCATCAGCATGTTCGCCACGACCGACTCGGTGATGCCGATGAAGTTGACCACCGCGAGGAGCAGCACGAAGACGAGCGCGATCAGCAGGGCCGGGGGGAGCGCCCAGACCTGTGCGAAGTACAGGGAGAATCCGGTGGCCAGCGACCCGGCGGCGGCGAAGCTCGCCGACAGCATGCACACCGTGATGAAGAAGGTCAGGGCCCGGTTGCGGAACGCCTTGTTGACGTAGAGGGCCGCTCCGGCCGCCTGCGGGAACTTGGTCACCAGCTCGGCGTAGGCCAGGCCGGTGATGGTGGCGACCGTGACGCCGACCGCGAACGCGATCCAGAAGGCACCGCCCACGGCACCGGCGACCAGGCCGATGAGGACGTAGATCCCCGAGCCCAGCACGTCGCCGAGCACGTAGAAGAACAGGAGCTTCCCGGTGATGGACCGGGTCAGCTCCCCATCGGCGGGTTCTGCACCGGCGGTGGTGGACGGGCTGGTGCCGCTCACGTGGACCTCGCTCCCCGGGCAGCCGACGGGGACGGTCCCCGGGGCCCCTGATCGGACCGCGACCCGGGCCCGTTGTCAAGGCATGACGTCCCGATTCGTCCCGAGGTCCCGGCGTGCGGACGGTCCGGCGCTCAGCGCCGGATCTCGGCGTACCGGTCCAGGGACTCCTGGCGTTCGGCCTTGTGGTCGACGACGCGCTCCGCGTAGTCGTGCGCGTAGCCGTCGGCGGCGTCCCAGGGGGAGTGGGCGGCCCTGCCCGCCAGGTGCCTCAGCTCGGGCACCCACCGCCGTACGTACTCGCCCGCCGGGTCGAACTTCTCGCCCTGCGACACCGGGTTGAAGACCCGGAAGTACGGCGCGGCGTCGGTGCCGGACCCGGCCGTCCACTGCCAGCCGTGGTTGTTGGACGCGAGGTCGCCGTCGACGAGGTGGTCCAGGAAGTGCCGGGCGCCGAGCTGCCACTCCACGTGCAGGTCCTTGACCAGGAAGCTGGCCGTCACCATCCGCACCCGGTTGTGCATCCAGCCCGTCGCCAGCAGCTGGCGCATGCCGGCGTCGACGAACGGGAAGCCGGTGCGGCCGGCCTGCCAGGCCTCGAACGCCGTGCCCGGCCGCGCGTACCGCATCCGGCCGAACTCCGGACGCAGGTACTCCCAGGCCGTCTGCGGCCGGTGCCAGAGCACGTCGGCGTAGAACTCACGCCAGGCCAGCTCGGTGCGGAACGTGTCGGCGCCCCCCGAGCGACGGCCGGCCAGGTCGGCGAGCAGCGTGCGCGGGTGCACCTCGCCGTACTTGAGGTGCGCCGACAGCCGCGAGGTCGAGTCCAGGTCCGGACGGTTGCGGCCGTCCGCGTAGCCGTCGAGGTCGGAGTCGAGGAACTCCTCCCAGCGGGCCAGCGCGGCCGCCTCGCCGACCGCGGGCAGGTCGAGGTCGTGCGCCGGCTCGTCCGGGAGGTCCTGGCCCTCGACCGACCGGGCCCAGCGCAGGCCGGGTGGTGGCCCCGGGGCGGGTGCCGGCCAGCCGTGGTCGCGCCACGCGCGAGAGAAGGGGGTGAAGACCGCGTACGGCGTGCCGTCACCCTTGGTGACCGAGCCGGGGCCGACCGCGTAGGGCGTGCCGCTCCGGACGAGGGGGACGTCCATGGCCTGCTCGACGGCGTCGTCGCGGCGACGCCCGAACGGACCGGGATCGGCCGTGACGTGGACGGCGGCCCCGCCCAGCTCGCGCACCACCTCGGGCAGCACGGACCGCGGCCTGCCGCTGCGCACCACCAGCGCCCCGTCGGTCGCCGCGCGCAGGGCAGCCAGCGAGCGCAGCAGCCAGGTGGTGCGGGCCGCGCCGGCGGTGGCGAGGAGCCGCGGGTCGAGCACGAAGAGGGGCAGGACCCGGCCGCCGGCGGCCTGCTCGGCGGCGGCGTGCAGGGCCGGGTGGTCGAGCAGTCGCAGGTCGCGGCGCAGCCACAGCACGGTGTCGGGCATGCCGACAGCCTCGCGCGGTCCCGGGGGCCGCGCCAGCGCTGGCCCCGGCCGGGAACACGACCGGCGCGACACGCGCCGAGCACTAGGCTGACGGACGGCAGCGACGCGGGACGTGGAGGCGACGGACGACGTGACCGACCTGATCGACACCACCGAGATGTACCTCAAGACCATCTTCGAGCTGGAGGAAGAGGGCATCACGCCGCTGCGTGCGCGCATCGCCGAGCGGCTGCAGCAGAGCGGGCCCACCGTGTCGCAGACCGTCGCCCGGATGGAGCGCGACGGCCTCGTCGTCGTCTCCGGCGACCGCCACCTCGAGCTCACCGCCGCCGGGCGTTCCAAGGCCACCTCCGTGATGCGCAAGCACCGGTTGGCCGAGTGCCTGCTCATCGACGTCATCGGGCTCGACTACGAGCACGTGCACGAGGAGGCCTGCCGCTGGGAGCACGTCATGAGCGAGCGGGTCGAGCGGCGCCTGATCGAGGTGCTCGGCCACCCGACCCACTCGCCGTACGGCATCCCGATCCCCGGCCTGGCCGAGCTCGGCGAGACGGCCGACGACGACACCTTCATGACCGGCGTGGTGTCGCTGGTCGAGGCGGCCAAGGTCGGCGCGGCACAGGTGCAGGTGCGCCGGCTCGGCGAGCCGGTGCAGGTCGACACCGACCTGCTGGGCCAGCTCAGCGACAACGGCGTGCGCCCGGGTCTGACCGTGCAGGTGCGTCGGGTCGACGGCGGTGTCGTCGTCGGAGGGGGCGACGACGACGAGGGCCTCGATCTGCCCGATCTCACTGCCAGCCACATCTTCGTCACCGTTCCCGCCTGAGGTTGGGCCGATCGGGTCTCCTGGGCGGTGCCCGTGCTCACTCTCGGTGTGACCTGGACCACACCGACACGCCCCCGTGACCTCGGTGTGACATTCCCCCACCTGGTGGGTTAGCCTCGCGGCGCTGGTCCAGACCCTTGGACCGGCCCCGTCGCGAACGCCGAGCCCTGCCATCGCGACGTGGCCCCTCGATCTTCGCCTGGCAGGGGCGGGGGAACCACATCCGGTTCGACGACAGCCCGAGTAGCTGGTCGTCGGACCTCGGGGTGAAGCCGCGGTGCTCGCACCGCGGCCGGGTGACACAACCTCCACCCGAACCCGACAGCTCACCTCGTAGGCGGTAGAGAGGTCTATTTCTTGTCGAGTCGTGCTCCGGGACGGCACCGCGCAGCGGTCCGCCCCACTACCCCCCTGTCCACCTTCGCCGCACAGCTGCAGGCCGGAGTCGGCACCGCCGGTCGCCGGGGAGCCGTCATCGCGGCGTCCTCCGGTCTGGTCGTCTCGCTGGGTGTCACCGCGGCTGACGCCGCCCCCATCGGCGACGCCGTCGAGGAGAAGCCGAGGGCGGCGCCCACCGCCGAGGTGGTCGCCCCCGTCGTCGACGAGGTCGAGCAGCAGCTCACCGTCGCCGCCGACGTCGAGACCGTCTCGGTCGGTGCCGTCACCGCCCAGGTCGTCGCGCCGCCGCCGCCCCCGCCGCCCCCGCCGCCGCCGGTCGTCGTGGCGCCCACCCGGGCCGCCAGCACCGACCGCGTCTCCCGCAGCGAGCAGCGCACCACCACGAAGGCCGCCGCCGCCCCCGCACCCGCGGTCACCGGCGACCTGTCCTCCTCCCGCGCCAACGTGATGGCCGTGGCGGCCCGCTACGTCGGCACCCCGTACCGCTACGGCGGCACCACGCCGTCGGGGTTCGACTGCTCGGGCTTCGTGCAGTACGTGTTCGCGCAGGTCGGCGTCTCGCTGCCGCGCACCTCGAGCGCCCAGGCCGGCGCGGCCGTCAGGATCTCCCGCTCCGAGGCGCAGCCGGGCGACCTGGTCTTCATGCCGGGCCACATCGGCATCTACGCCGGCGGGAACCTCATGTACGACTCGCCCACCACAGGCAAGTCGGTGTCCAAGCGCGAGATGTGGTCCTCGGACTTCGGCTTCTACCGGGTGCTCGACAGCTGATCCACCCGCACGACCCAGCACGTCCGCACGACTGAGCACCACCCAGCAGCACCACCCAGCAGCACCACCCAGCAGCACCGGTCGGCCCGGTCCCCGCCACGGGGGCCGGGCCGTCCTGCGTCCCCCCTCTGCGCGTTCGCACACACCCCCTGGGGCCGGCACACGCTGCGGACTGACGGCGGCCCGCACGACCTGTGTGCCGCCGGCCGGGGGTGCCGCCCAGCGCGCCCCGCCCCGCGCGTCGGCCGGGAAAGTCGGTGACCGGCGCGACGTCCCGGCGTACGCTGGGCGCACCAGGGACGTCCCCGGGAGGTAGCCGTGGCCAGGTCGACCCCCTCCGCCCGCACCGGGCGCGGAGCGGAGCGCGGCTGCCCCGGCGCCACGCCTGCCGCGGGACGCAGCGGTGCAGGAGCGGGGCAATGACCCCGCCGCACCAGCCGGTGGGTGCGATCTCGAGCCGAGCACCAGGCGTCGTCCCTCCCGGGCGGCGCCTGTTCCTGTGTGCGAGCGGGCATCCCGTCGTCCCGGACCCGGTGGTGGTTCCTCCAGCAGTTCCTCACGTGTCCCGAAGCCGTCGGGACCCGCACAGCGAGGTGGACGCATGCGCACGCTTGTCCTGAACGCCGGCTACGAGCCGCTGGCTGTGGTGTCCTTCCGGCGTGCCCTGGTGCTCGTCCTGGCCGGGAAGGCCTCGGTGCTGGCCGCTGACGAGCACCCCGTCCTGGCCGGAGCCACGTCCCTGCCGCGGCCGTCGGTCATCCTGCTCACCCGGTACGTGCGGGTCCCGTTCGGGCGCTCGGTCCCCGTCTCGCGACGCGGCGTGCTGCGCCGCGACCGGCACCTGTGCGTGTACTGCGGGACCGCCGCGGGCACGGTCGACCACGTGCTGCCCCGCAGCCGCGGCGGCCAGGACTCGTGGGAGAACCTCGTGGCCTGCTGCGTGCGCTGCAACAACCGGAAGGGCAACCGCACGCCCGAGGAGATGGGCTGGTCGTTGCGCGACCGTCCGGAGCCACCGCACGGACCCACCTGGGTCGTGCGGGGCACCGAGCGTCGGCACCGGACCTGGGAGGACTACCTGCCCGAGGCCGCCTGAGCCGCTCGACCTGACACGTCGGTGGTGGACTGGCAGGGTGGTCGGATGCCTCTCGCCAGCACCCGCCCCGAGCTCGCCGGCAGCTTCGCGATGGCGGCCAGCACGCACTGGCTGGCGTCCCAGACGGCGATGTCGGTGCTGGAGCGGGGCGGCAACGCCTTCGACGCCGCCGCCGCGGCGGGGTTCGTCCTGCAGGTGGTCGAGCCGCACCTGAACGGGCCGGGCGGCGACCTCCCGGTGGTGCTGTGGAGCGAGGCGGACCAGCAGGTGCACGTGGTGTGCGGCCAGGGCGTGGCCCCTGCGGCCGCCACCGCGGCCGCCTTCACCGACCTCGGCCTGGACGCCGTGCCGGGAACCGGGCCGCTCGCGGCAGTCGTCCCCGGCGCCTTCGGGGGGTGGCTGGAGATGTTGCGACGCTGGGGCACCTGGTCGCTGCGCGACGTGCTCGAGCCGGCCATCGGGTACGCCCTGGACGGCGCCCCGGTGCTGCCGCGGGTCAGCGCCACCATCGCTGCGATGAGCAGCACCTTCACGAAGGAGTGGGAGCCGTCGGCGTCCACCTACCTGGTCGACGGCGTCGCGCCGACGCCCTGGTCCCGGTTGCGGCTCACCGGTCTGGGCGAGACCTACCGCCGGGTGCTGACGCAGGCGGAGGCGGCGGGCGGCGACCGCGACACCCAGCTCGAGGCGGCCCGGCGGGCCTGGTACGAGGGCTTCGTCGCGGAGGCGGTCGACGCCTTCGGCCGCGACCGCGCCTGGATGGACACCTCCGGCGAGCGGCACCACGGGCTGCTGACGGCCGACGACCTGGCCGGCTGGCGTGCCACGGTCGAGGCCCCGCTGGTGGGCCGGTACCGCGACGTCGAGGTCGCCAAGACGGGTCCGTGGGGTCAGGGGCCCACGGTGCTGCAGGCGCTCGCCGTGCTCGACCGGGTGGGGCTGCCCGACCGCCTGGACGACGCCGACCCGACCTGGGTGCACGCGGTGGTCGAGTCGCTCAAGCTCTCGATGGCCGACCGCGAGGCCTGGTACGGCGAGCCGGACGGTGCACCGATCGGTGCCGAGGCGCTGCTGGACCCGGCCTACTCCGCGGCGCGGGCAGTGCTCCTGGACCCGGGGGCGGCTTCGCCCGACCTGCGTCCGGGGCGGCCCGGCGGTCTCGACCCGGTGCTGCCGCGACCGGTCCCCTCGCTGGAGCGTGCGACCGGAGGCGGGGGCGCCACGCCGAGCCCGGGGGTGGGCGAACCGACGGTCACGCGGGTGGAGGGCGACGGCGCGGCGCGGGGCGACACCTGCCACGTCGACGTCGTCGACCGCTGGGGGAACATGGTGTCGGCGACGCCCTCGGGCGCCTGGCTGCAGTCGTCCCCGGTGGTGCCGGGCCTGGGGTTCCCCCTCGGCACGCGCGGGCAGATGTTCTGGCTCGAGCAGGGGCTCCCGGCGTCGCTGCGGCCCGGAGCGCGCCCGCGGACGACGCTGTCGCCCGCGCTCGCCCTGCGCGAGGGGAAGCCGTGGATGGCGTTCGGCACGCCGGGAGGCGATCAGCAGGACCAGTGGCAGCTCACCTTCCTGCTACGGGCCGTGCACGGGCCCCGCGGGGTCGACCAGGCGCTGCAGGCCGCGATCGACGCCCCGATGGTGCACACCGACCACGTGACCTCCTCGTTCTACCCCCGCCAGGCCCGTCCGGGGGTGCTCGTCGCCGAGGACCGCTGGCCGGCCGCGACCCTGGACGCCCTGCGCGGCCTCGGCCACGAGGTCGAGGTCGTCGACGGCTGGTCCCTGGGCCGGTTGTCGGCCGTGGCCCGCGACGGCGAGTGGCTGCGCGCGGCCGCCGACCCGCGCAGCTCGCAGGGGTACGCCGTCGGACGCTGATCCGGTCGTCGGCCACGACGGCGCGCGGTCCGTGGACGGCCCGGTCGGGGTCGTCCGAGGCCCGGCATAGGGTGGGCTGCGACATGAGCACCCTGTTCGACGAGCTCGACCTGCCCGAGCCTCCCCCCTCCCGCCGGACCGGCGCCGCCGCCCAGCAGGCCGCGCGGCGCGAGCAGGCCGAGGCGTTGCTGCGCGGGCTCAACCCGTCACAGCGCGAGGCCGTCCTGCACTCCGGGAGCCCGCTGCTCGTCGTCGCCGGAGCGGGGTCGGGCAAGACCCGGGTCCTGACCCACCGGATCGCCTACCTGCTGGCCGACCGCGGCGCCCAGCCGGGGCAGATCCTGGCGATCACCTTCACCAACAAGGCCGCGGGCGAGATGCGCGAGCGGGTCTCCTCGCTCGTCGGTCCGCGTGCGAAGGTGATGTGGGTCAGCACGTTCCACAGCGCGTGCGTGCGGATCCTGCGTCGCGAGGCGAAGACCGTGGGCCTTCGGTCCACCTTCTCGATCTACGACGCCGCCGACGCCCAGCGGATGATGGCGCTGGCCTGCCGTGAGCTCGACCTCGACCCCAAGAAGCACCCGCCCCGCAAGCTCAGCCACCGCGTGTCCGCGCTGAAGAACGAGCTGGTCGACGCCGAGGAGTTCACCGCGCGCGCCGAGACGCCCGAGGAGAAGGTCCTCGCCGAGGCCTACACGATGTACACCGCGCGGCTGCTGCAGGCGCAGGCCCTCGACTTCGACGACCTCATCATGACCACGGTCAACGTCCTGCGCGCGTTCCCGCAGGTGGCCGAGCACTACCGTCGGCGGTTCCGGCACGTGCTGGTCGACGAGTACCAGGACACCAACCACGCGCAGTACGCGCTGATCCGCGAGCTCGTCGGTGGCGAGGGCTCGGCCCCGGGCCTGTCCGCCGAGCCCGGCGCCCCCGTGCTCGGGCCCGGCGAGCTCACGGTCGTCGGCGACGCCGACCAGTCGATCTACGCCTTCCGCGGCGCCACGATCCGCAACATCCTCGAGTTCGAGGCCGACTACCCGCACGCCCGCACGGTGCTGCTCGAGCAGAACTACCGCTCGACCCAGAACATCCTCGCCGCGGCCAACGCCGTCATCTCCAAGAACCCGGACCGGCGCCCCAAGAACCTGTGGTCCGACGCCGGCGCAGGAGCGCCGATCGTCGGGTACGCGGCCGACAACGAGCACGACGAGGCGTCGTTCGCGGCGGAGGAGATCGACCGGCTGCACGACGAGCACGGCGTCCGGTACGGCGACGTCGCGGTGTTCTACCGCACCAACGCGCAGTCCCGGGCGCTGGAGGAGGTGCTGGTGCGGGTCGGCCTGCCGTACAAGGTCGTCGGCGGCACCCGGTTCTACGAGCGGCGCGAGGTCAAGGACGCCCTGGCGTACCTGCGGGTGCTCGCCAACCCCGACGACACCGTCAACCTGCGACGCATCCTCAACGTCCCCAAGCGGGGCATCGGCGACCGGGCCGAGGCGATGGTCGGGTTCCTGGCCGAGCGCGAGCGGATCGGCTTCCCGGCCGCGCTGCTGCGGGCCGAGCAGGCCCCGGGCATCGCCACCCGCTCGCTGACGGCGATCACCGGCTTCACCACGATGATCGAGGAGCTCCGCACGGTGGTCGAGTCCGGCGCAGGGCCCGTGACCGTGCTCGAGGCCGTGCTCGACCGCTCCGGCTACCTGGCCGAGCTGCGGGCCAGCCACGACCCGCAGGACGAGGGCCGGATCGAGAACCTCGCCGAGCTCGCGGCGGTCGCGTCCGAGTACGAGACGGCGAACCCGCAAGGGTCCCTGGCCGACTTCCTGGAACAGGTCTCGCTGGTGGCGGACGCAGACCAGGTGCCGGACGAGGCGGTCGCCGACGGTGCGCGCGAGGCTGCGGCGAAGGAGGCGGCCGACCTGGGCGTGGTCACGCTGATGACGCTGCACACCGCCAAGGGCCTGGAGTTCGACGTCGTCTTCCTCACCGGCCTGGAGGACGGCACCTTCCCGCACATGCGCTCGCTCGACGACCCCACCGAGCTCGCCGAGGAGCGGCGGCTCGCGTACGTCGGCATCACCCGGGCCCGCCAGCGGCTCTACCTCACCCGCGCCGCGGTGCGCACCAGCTGGGGTGCACCGCAGTACGGGCCGCCGAGCCGGTTCCTCGCCGACGTCCCCGAGCAGCTGGTCGCCTGGCGGCGCGAGATCACCGCGGGGCTCGGCGGGATGGGGCAGACCCCCGCGATCGCGCGGCTGGCGGCCCGGCCGGGGGTCAGGGCACCGGGCAACCGGGCGATCCTGCACCTCGAGCCCGGTGACCGGGTCACCCACGACACCTTCGGCATGGGCACCGTCACGGCGGTCGAGGGGACGGGCGACAAGACCGTCGCCCACGTGGACTTCCGGTCCGAGGGGAGCAAGCGGCTGCTGCTGCGCTACGCCCCGGTCGAGAAGCTCTGAGCCCGATGCTGCCCACGGACCACTTCCTCCGGTTCGAGCGGGTCACCTCGTTCGACCGCACGCCGCGTGGGGTGGTGGCGCACGTGCACGGGGAGCAGCTGCACGTCGAGGTCGTGGCGGTCGACGTGGTGCGACTGACGATGAGCCGGGGTGGCCTGGTCGACGACGTCCCGACCTTCGCGGTGTGCGTGGACCCGTTCGCCACGGAGGTCGGCCACGAGGTGGAGCAGGACGAGGAGCGCGTCAGGTTGCGGACCTCCGAGCTCGTGGTGTCGCTCTGGCTCGACCCGTTCCGGGTCGACGTGCACCGCACCGACGGCACGGCGGTGATCGAGACGGCTGCCGACGCCGAGGGGCGGTACTGGTCGTACGCCACGCTGAACGACGCGTTCACGCTGCGCCGCCGGTGCCGTCCCGACGACGCCTTCTTCGGTCTCGGGGAGAAGGGCGGTCGGCACAACCGTCGCGGGCGCGACTTCACCCTCTGGAACGTCGACGTGCTGAATCCGACCTCCGCCGCGGAGTTCGAGGCCGGCACGGAGCCCGGGGACCCTCGGGGTGATCGCACCAGCGCCGACTTCGACCCCTTCTACGTCAACGTCCCGCTGCTCTACCACCAGGTGCGGCCGTCCGGTGCGATGGGGGGCTCGTTCGTCGACAACGGGTACCGGGGGAGCTACGAGCTCGGCTCGCCCGACGAGTACCGGATCTCGTTCGCCGGGGGCGCCTACCGCGAGTACGTCTTCTGCGGCCCCGGCATGCCGGCGATCCTGACTGCGTACACGGCCCTCACCGGGCGGATGGAACCTCCGCCGATGTGGGCGCTCGGGTACCACCAGAGCCGCTGGGCCGCCTACACCCAGGACGACGTCGAGGCGCTCGGCACGCGCCACCGGGAGCTCGACGTGCCCTGCGACGGCCTGTGGCTCGACATCGAGTACATGGACGGCTACCGGGTCTTCACCTGGGACGCCGAACGCTTCCCCGATCCGCAGGGGATGCTCTCGCGGCTGACGGAGCAGGGCTTTCGGGTCGTCACGATCGTCGACCCCGGCGTGAAGAACGAGCCGGGCTACGCGGTCTTCGACGACGGTCGCGACCGTGACGTGTTCTGCCGCACCGAGGGCGGGGACCTGTACGTCGGGCAGGTGTGGCCCGGCGACACCGTGTTCCCCGACTTCGTCACGTCGGAGGCACGCCGGTGGTGGGGCGAGCTCAACGCCGCCCACGTGAGGTCAGGGCTGGCGGGCATCTGGAACGACATGAACGAGCCCGCGACCGGCACGATCCCGCCCGAGCGCATGCGTTTCGGGCGTGGCGAGCACTCCCACGAGCGCTACCACAACCAGTACGCGCTGCTGATGGCGATGGGCACCCGCGAGGGGTTGCTGGCGGCCATGCCGCAGCTGCGCACCTTCATCCTCTCGCGGGCGGGCTCGGCGGGCATCCAGCGCTGCGCCGCGAACTGGATGGGCGACAACCGCTCGCGCTGGGACCATCTCGCCGTCGGCATACCGATGGGCTCGGGCCTGGGCGTGTCGGGGCAGCCGTTCGTCGGTGCCGACGTCGGCGGCTTCCAAGGCCACTCCGAGGCTGAGCTGTTCGTCCGATGGATGCAGTACGGCACGCTGACGCCGTTCTGCCGCAACCACTCCGAGATCGGTAACGTCGACCAGTACGTCTGGGCCTTCGGTGACCACGTGCTCGACCTGGTGCGCGAGGCGATCCGGCTCCGCTACCGGCTGCTGCCGTACGTCTACAGCGCGTTCATGCGGTCCACCCGCACCGGTGAACCGGTGCAGCGGCCGCTCGTCTTCGACCACCAGGACGACCCGCTGGCCAAGGACGTCGACGACGAGTACCTGTTCGGCCGTGACCTGCTCGTCGCCCCGGTGACGGCCCGGGGCGCGACCGCGCGCCAGGTCTACCTGCCGGCCGGGGGCTGGTACGACTGGCACACCCACGAGCTCGTCGCGGGAGGCCGGTTCGTGGTGGCACCGACGCCGATGGACCGGATCCCGCTGTTCGCGCGGGCCGGTGCCGTCGTGCCCATGTGGGCGCAGGCACCGGCCTCGACGACGGACCACCACCCCGACCTCGTGGAGCTGCACCTGTTCGTCCCCGACCGCGACGGGACGACCACGACGGACCTGTTCGAGGACGACGGCACCACGCTCGCGGTGCGCGAGGGCGCGTTCCGGCAGACGACGTTCGCGGTCACCCGTGCCGGCGACCGGGTCGAGCTGGTCGCGACGGTCACTGGCGACGGCTTCCCGGAGCTGCGGCGGACCCGGGTGGCGCTGGTCGTGCACGGCGCCGCGCCCGCCTCGGTCGTGGTCGACGGTGCGCCGGTGCCTGCACTCGACGGCCGGTTCGCGTTCGCCGACGACGGCGAGGGGTTCACGGTCGCGCTCCACGCCTGACTCAGGTGTGGCGAAGACCTCTGCGGCGTGCAGCATCTCGCGGTTCACGTCCAGCCCGACCGAGAGGTGGACGAGGCCGGTCGAGACCCGTTCGACGACGCCGGCCCCAGCTGCTCCGCGCGCGCTGCTCAAGCGTGGGCGGCGGGCAGGGCCGTGACGCCCCGGGTGTCGGTGCTGCCGTCGGCGCGGAGCTGGCTGAGGGCCGAGCCGATCTCGTGCACGAGGCGCGGCGAGACGGGCAGCGACATGTGGCCGGCGCCCCGCACCAGGTGGTTGCGCACCGTCAGGTCCGGGTGCACGATCCGGGCCCGACGCTGGGGCACGATCATCTGGTCGATGTCGGACCAGTAGGCGATGAATCGTGTCCGGCACCGCTCGACGGGGGCGTCGAGCTCGAGCATCAGGTCGCTGCCGGGCCGCAGCTGGCGGGTCAGGGTGGTGCCCACCACGTGTGCCGTGAGGGTCCCGGCGTGCGGAGTGGCGAGGGTGACCAGGGTGTCGACCCGTGCGTCACCGCCCAGGCACTGCACGTAGTACCGGGCGATGAGGCCGCCCATGCTGTGCCCGATCACGTGGATGCGCTCGTACCCGGTCCTCTCGCAGAGCTCCTCGACCTCGAGGGCGAGCTCCCGGGCAGCAGCCCGGACGTCGTTGGTGGTGGGGGCGTAGCTGGACGTCAGCACCCGGCCGAAGCCCCGACGGCGCAGCCCGCGCCGGAGCACGGTGAAGACGGACCGGTTGTCGACCATGCCGTGCAGCAGCAGGATCGGCGTCCCGGCGGCCTCGATGTCGCCCACCAGGAGGCCGCGCTGGGCGGGCCCCATTCCCTCGAGGCGGTAGCGGTCGTGCTCGCGCTGACGCTCGCGGACCAGACCGAGGGGGTAGACGGCCAGGTGGGCGGCACCCCAGACCGCCTCGACGGCCAGACCCCGGACCCCGGACGGGCTCAGCACCGCCCGAGCAGCCGCGCCGACCGCCCGGCTGCTGCCGGTCGCTGCGGCCCGGACGGCGGACCAGGACAGCGCTCGTCCGGGCGGGGAGTCCGCGCGGTCAGCACCGGCGGGGCGTGGCATCGACATCGAGATGGCCTCCTGCGGCGCACGGTAGCAAGCGCGTGCGCCCCCGCAGGTCGAGACCGTCGCCCGGTCGCCCGGTCGCCCGGTCGCCCGGTCGCCCGGTCGCCCGGTCGGCGGGTCGCCCGGTGGCCTCAGCTCATGTGCGGCGGCTGCGGGTGGCTCTTGTGGCTCTCGTCCGAGCCGGTGGGGTCGCCGTGGCCGGGGTGCGAGTGCTCGCCGGCCACCGCCGGTGCGACGAGCCGCACGATCACCGACTTGGACGTCGGGGTGTTGCTGTGGTCGGCGGTGGAGTCGAGCGGGATCAGCGGGTTGGTCTCCGGGAAGTACGCCGCCGCGCAGCCGCGAGGCGTCGAGTACGGCACGACGCGGAAGTCGCGGACGGTGCGTTCCGAGCCGTCCTCCCACTCGCTGACGACGTCGACCATCGAGCCGTCCTCCAGCCCGAGGTCGCGCACGTCCTCGGGGTGGACGAACACCACCCGCCGCCCCTGGTGGATGCCGCGGTAGCGGTCGTCCAGACCGTAGATCGTGGTGTTGAACTGGTCGTGGCTGCGCAGGGTCTGCAGCAGCAACCGACCCTCGGGGACCTGCAGCACCCCGACGGGGATCACCGAGAAGACCGCCTTGCCGACCGGCGTCGGGAAGCTCCTGTTGTCGCGCGGCGGGTGCGGGAGGACGAAACCCCCCGGGCGCTGGATCTTCTCGTCATAGGCCTCGCAGCCCGGCACGACCTGGGCGATGCGGTGGCGCACCGCGGTGTAGTCGGTGCGGAAGGCCGACCACTCGATGCCGTACCGGTCCCCGAGGGTGGCCTCCGCGATCCGGCAGACGATGTCGACCTCGGACCGCAGGTTCCTCGAGGCGGGCTCCAGCCGGCCGCGCGAGGCGTGCACCGACGACATCGAGTCCTCGACCGTGACCTTCTGCTCGGTCCCCCCGGTGCGGTCGATCTCGGTGCGCCCGAGAGCGGGCAGGATCAACGCCTCCTCGCCGCACACGGCGTGCGAGCGGTTCAGCTTGGTCGAGACCTGGACGGTGAGGGCGGCCTTGTGCAGGGCGCCCTCGGTGACCCCGGTGTCGGGCGTGGCGGAGACGAAGTTTCCTCCCATGCCGACGAACACGTGCGCCAGCCCGTCGCGCAGCGCGCGGATCGAGTCGACGGTGTCGAGGCCGTTCTCGCGCGGCGGGTCGAAGTCGAACTCGCGCTGAAGGGCGTCGAGGAACCACACGGGCGGGCGCTCCCAGATGCCCATCGTCCGGTCGCCCTGGACGTTGGAGTGGCCGCGCACAGGGCACAGACCGGCACCGGGACGGCCGATGTCGCCGGTGAGCAGAGCGAGGTTGACGAACTCCTTGATCGTGCCGACGGCGTTCTTGTGCTGGGTGATGCCCATCGCCCAGCAGTGCACGACGGACCCTGCCTCCAGGAACATCGCTGCGGCGTCCTCGATCTGGTCGATCGGCAGGCCGGTGGACTCCAGCACGACGTCCCAGTCGAGCGCGCGCACGTGGTCGGCCCAGGCCTCGAAACCCGTGGTGTGCCGGGCGATGAAGTCCAGGTCGGCGACGGCGCCGGGGCGACCGGCCGCGGCCGCGGCGTCCTCGGCGGTGAGGACGAGGTGCCCGATCGCCTGGAACAGCGCGAGGTCGCCGTTGACCCGCACCGGCAGGTGCAGGTCGGCGAGCGTCGTACCGGTCACGAGGCCCTGGGGGGTCTGCGGGTTGTGGAACCTCGTCAACCCGGCCTCGCGCAACGGGTTGACCGCGAGGATCCTGGCGCCGTTCTTCTTCGCCTTCTCCAGCGCGGACAGCATCCGCGGGTGGTTCGTGCCCGGGTTCTGGCCGGTGATGACGATCAGCTCGGCCTCGTGCACGTCCTCGAGCGAGACGCTGCCCTTGCCGATGCCGATCGTCTCCGCCAGCGCGACCGACGTGGACTCGTGGCACATGTTCGAGCAGTCCGGCAGGTTGTTGGTGCCGTAGGCGCGCGCGAACAGCTGGTAGGCGAAGGCGGCTTCGTTGGAGGTACGGCCGGAGGTGTAGAAGACGGCCTCGTCCGGCGAGCCGAGGGCATTGAGGTGCCTGCCCACCATCGCGAAGGCGTCGTCCCACGAGATCGGCTCGTAGTGGGCCGATCCCGAGCGTCGGACCATCGGGTCGGTGAGCCGACCCTGCTGGCCGAGCCAGTAGTCGCTGCGCTCGGCGAGGTCGCAGATCGGGTGCTGGGCGAAGAACTCCGGGCCGACGCGGCGCACCGTGGCCTCCTCGGCCACGGCCTTGGCCCCGTTCTCGCAGAACTCGGCCGTGTGCCGGTGCCCCGCCGGCGGGTCGGGCCACGCGCAGCCCTGGCAGTCGAAGCCGTCGTCCTGGTTCACCCGGAGCAGGGTGCGCGCGGTGCGCACCACGCCCATCTGGTCCACGCCCATCTTGAGGGCCTTCAGCACGGCCGGCACACCGGCGGCGGAGCGCTTGGGCGGGGATACCTCGAGGTCGGAGTCGTCGACGTCCTGGACGGGGGGCCTGGTCACCATGGCCGGACCCTATGTCGAGCCGAGGCGTCACGTCGGTCGACCGGGGCGCCGAGGCTGTGGACGACGATGTGACCGCTGTCGGTCGCCTCTGGCAGGCTTCGCGGGTCGGTGGCGAGGCGAGGCGAGGCGAGGGCGGTGTCGAGTGGGCCGGAACAACCAGCAGCGGCGCAAGGCCAAGGCGAGGGCCAAGGCACAGCACCGAGCAGCCCGTCAGGGTGGGGCCGCACCGCAGCGGCCGTTCACCGGAGCCTGGCCGAGCGCCTTCGGTCAGACCTGGCCAGGGTTCGGCGGCGAGGCCGGGTCATCACCTGACCGGGAGGCCGAGCGGTCGCTCTCCTGGCTGCACCGGCTGCTGCGGATGCGTGCCGAGGGGCGCGCCGAGGAGGCCGAGAGCGCCGAGTTCGAGGTGCACGCCGTGCTCGCGAGCGGCAGGGCCACGTCCGAGCTGGTCAGATACCTCCTCGGCCGGCTCTCGGGCGAGGTCGAGTGGGCCTGGGAGCACGGCTGGGAGCCGGCCGACCTCGTGCGGCACGTGTCTCGGGGGCTCGAGCCGGGTGCCGTGGAACTGACCGCGGACCTCGTCGCCCTGTCCCTGTCCCGGTACGCGGCCGCCACCGTGTCGCCCCGCTGGCACGAGCAGCTGGACTCCCACCGGGCTCGGGTGTGGTGGCCCCCGGAGACGGACCCGTTGACAGCGAGGCTGTCGGGTGCCGGTGCCGCGGTCGACGTGCTGGTCGACGCCGCGACCCTGCTCGACCTGCTGGCCCAGCTCCCTGCCCTCGACCCGGTGGACGCCCGTCCGGGCCGGTGGCGCGCCCCCGTGGCGCCGCGTTCGCAGGGTGAGCCCAGGGTGACGGCCCGGCTGGTGGAGCGGGTGCGGGCGCTGCTGGCGCAGGCGGAGTCGACGCCGTACGAGGCGGAGGCCGAGACCTTCACCGCGGCGGCCCAGTCGCTGATGGCCCGGCACAGCATCGACCAGGCCCTGCTGGCGAGGTCGGAGCCGCCCGGTCGCGCCGCCGCACCGATCGCCCGCCGGGTGGGGGTGGACCGGCCGTACGAGGCGCCCAAGGCGTCGCTGCTGGATGCTGTCGCCGGGGCCAACCGCTGCCGCACCGTGTGGTCCAAGCACCTCGGGTTCTCCACCGTGGTGGGCTTCGAGGCCGACCTGAGGGCGACGGAGACCCTGTACCTGTCCCTGTTGGTGCAGGCCACGCACGCGATGACCGGGCACGGCTCCCGCGCCACTGTCGGCGGGCGGTCCCGGACCCGGTCCTTCCGGCAGTCGTTCCTGCTGGCCTACTCGCACCGGATCGGGCAGCGGCTGCGGGCGGCCGTCGACGCCGAGGTCGACCAGGCCGGCGCGGCGGCGTCCGGCGGGACCCGGGCCCACCGCGGCCCCGGCACCGACCTGGTCGCCGTCCTGGCGGACCGCGGTCGTGAGGTCGACGACGCCGTCGAGGCGCTCTTCCCCGAGCTCCAGGAGCGCAGCCTGGGCTCAGTGAACGACGCCGAGGGTTGGGCGGCCGGTACCTACGCCGCCGAGAACGCGACGCTGTTCTCCGGGCCGGCCGTCCAAGGGTGAGCAGTCGCACGGACCACCGCGGGTGACCGGCCTCACCCGGCACCCAGGAGGCGGGGGTCCCTCGCCCCGCTAGGCTCGGCCCGGACTCTCTGACAGTGTTCGACTGACCCCAGTTCGACGACGGAGGACGGATCTCGTGGACCTGTACGAGTACCAGGCACGTGACGTGTTCGAGGCGCACGGGGTCCCCGTGCTCCGAGCGCGGGTGGCCACCACGCCGGAGGAGGCCCGGGCCGCGGCAGAGGAGCTCGGTGGCGGCACCGTCGTCGTGAAGGCCCAGGTGAAGACCGGTGGCCGCGGCAAGGCCGGCGGCGTGAAGCTGGCCCACAGCCCGGACGAGACCGCCGAGAGGGCCGGCGAGATCCTCGGCATGGACATCAAGGGCCACACCGTGCACCGGGTGATGATCGCCGAGGGTGCCAAGATCGCCGAGGAGTACTACTTCTCGCTGCTGCTCGACCGCGCCAACCGGTCCTATCTCGCCATGTGCTCGGTCGAGGGAGGCGTCGAGATCGAGACCCTCGCCGAGGAGCGCCCCGAGGCGCTCGCCAAGGTCGAGGTCGACCCCGCCGTCGGCATCGACGCCGCCAAGGCCGACGAGATCGTGACGGCCGCAGGCTTCTCCGACGAGCTCAAGGGCAAGGTCGCCGACGTCCTGCAGAAGCTGTGGGTGGTGTACCGCGAGGAGGACGCCACGCTGGTCGAGGTGAACCCGCTGGTCCGCACCGAGGACGGCGCGATCATCGCCCTCGACGGAAAGGTCTCGCTCGACGCCAACGCCGACTTCCGTCAGCCCGGGCACGCGGCCCTGGAGGACAAGGAGGCCACAGACCCGCTCGAGGCCGCGGCGGCGGCGAAGGGCCTCAACTACGTCAAGCTCGACGGCTCGGTCGGCATCATCGGCAACGGTGCCGGCCTCGTGATGAGCACCCTCGACGTCGTCGCCTACGCCGGCGAGGAGTTCGGCGGACAGAAGCCCGCCAACTTCCTCGACATCGGCGGCGGCGCCTCCGCCCAGGTGATGGCGGACGGACTGCACGTCATCCTCGGCGACGAGCAGGTCAAGAGCGTGTTCGTGAACGTGTTCGGCGGCATCACCTCCTGCGACGCCGTCGCCACCGGCATCGTCCAGGCGCTGCAGCTGCTGGGCGACGAGGCCACCAAGCCGCTCGTGGTGCGCCTGGACGGCAACAACGTCGAGGAGGGGCGACGCATCCTCGCGGAGGCGGACCATCCCCTCGTGACGATCGCGGAGACCATGGACGGCGCGGCCCGCAAGGCCGCCGAGCTCGCTGCGGCGAGCTGAGACAGGGAGCACTACGACATGGCGATCTTCCTCACCAAGGACAGCAAGGTCATCATCCAGGGCATGACGGGCTCGGAGGGCATGAAGCACTCCCAGCGGATGCTGGCCTCCGGCACGAACGTGGTCGGCGGCGTGAACCCCCGCAAGGCCGGCGAGACCGTCACCTTCGACGGCGGTGTCGAGGTCCCGGTGTTCGGCACCGTGGCCGAGGCGGTCGAGAAGACCGGCGCCGACGTGTCGGTCATCTTCGTCCCGGCCGCCTTCACCAAGGCGGCCGCGGTGGAGGCGATCGACGCCGGCGTCCCGCTCGCCGTGGTCATCACCGAGGGCGTGGCGGTCAAGGACAGCGCCGAGCTCTGGGCGCACGCCAAGGCCTCCGGCAGCACCCGGGTGATCGGCCCGAACTGCCCCGGCCTGATCAGCCCCGGGCAGTCCAACGCCGGCATCATCCCGGCCACCATCTCCGGTCCCGGCAAGGTCGGGCTGGTCAGCAAGTCCGGCACGCTGACCTACCAGATGATGTACGAGCTGCGGGACTTCGGCTTCTCCACCGCCGTCGGCATCGGCGGCGACCCGATCATCGGCACCACGCACATCGACTGCCTCGAGGCGTTCGAGAACGACCCCGAGACAGCGGCGATCGTGATGATCGGCGAGATCGGCGGCGACGCCGAGGAGCGCGCGGCCGCCTACATCAAGGACCACGTGACCAAGCCGGTCGTCGGCTACGTCGCCGGCTTCACCGCCCCCGAGGGCAAGACGATGGGCCACGCCGGCGCGATCGTCTCCGGCTCGTCCGGCACCGCCCAGGCCAAGAAGGACGCCCTCGAGGCGGCCGGGGTCAAGGTCGGCAAGACGCCGAGCGAGGCCGCGGACCTGATGCGGGAGATCATGCAGTCGCTGTGAGATCGCGGGTGCTCAGGTGACGTCCCTGGCGGACCTCGGGTGGCCGGTGCGCACCGAGCGGCTGGTGCTGCGGCCGGTCGCCCCGGACGACGTCGAGGCGGCCTGGTCCTACCGGCGGCTCGACGACGTCAACCATTGGATCAGCAGCGCCGGGGCCGACCTCCCCACGTTCCGGGAGCAGTTCCTCGCGCCGCACCGGCTCACCAGCACGCTCATGGTCGAGCTCGAGGGCGAGGTCGTGGGTGACCTCATGGTGCGGGTCCAGGACGCCTGGGCCCAGGCCGAGGTCAAGGAGCAGGCGGTGGCCACCCAGGCCGAGCTCGGCTGGTGTTTCGCGCCCGGGGTCGGCGGCCGCGGCTACGCCACCGAGGCGGTCACCGAGCTGCTCCGGCTCTGTTTCGAGGACCTCGGGGTGCGGCGGGTCGAGGCGCTGTGCTTCGCCGACAACACCCCGTCGTGGCGGCTGATGGAGCGGCTCGGCATGCGTCGCGAGACGCACGCGGTGCACGAGTCCCTGCACCGTAGCGGCGAGTGGATGGACGGCTACGGCTACGCGTTGCTCGCCGAGGAGTGGCGGGCGCGCGGGTGACGAGGCGTCCCGCGCCCTCGGGGTCGCCACGGCAAGTCTCGACGAGGCCGGGACCGCCGCGCCACGACGAGGTCGAGCGCGTCCGTGAGGTCGTCGAGGGCTGAGGACTGCCGTTCGCACCGAACTCGGAGGCGGGCGGCGTGGGAGCGCCACCCCGCGCACGGTCCGGGCGAGGATGGGACGCGATGAGCCTGCTGACCCGAGCGCCGCGTCCGACCCCGGTCGTCGACGGCCAGCTGCCAGAGCGCCCGGCGCTGCAGTCGCCGTACCTCGTGGGGGCGCTGGCGGCGGTGCAGGCGTGCGTCGCCGGCCTGGTGTTCTCGGTCGTCCCGGTGATGCTGGTCTGGCTCACGTCGGCCCGGGTCGGTGCGCGCTGGTCCGAGGCGGCCAGGGTGGGCGTCGACGTCCACGTGCTCGGGCACGGCGCACCGCTCGCGCTCCCGTCCGGGGAGATCACGCTGGTGCCCCTCGGCCTCACCGCCCTGGCGGCCGCGCTCTGCTGGGTCGGGGGACGCCGCGTGACCGAGGCGCTGCGGGCCGTGCGGAACCCGGTGCCGCGCCGGGACCTCGCCGCCGGACTCGGCACCTTCGTGTCCACCTACGCCGCGCTCACCGGCCTCGCCGCCGTCGTGGCCGGCTCGGAGGCGGCGCGACCGCTCGCGGCCCGCGCCGTTCTCGGCGCCGTACTGGTCGCAGGCCTCGCCGCCGGGCTCCCGCGGGTGCCGGACCTGTGGCCCGCTGGGCCGCTGCGGGAGCGCGCGGGCGTGCTCGCCACCGCGTCGGTGCGCTGCCTGGCCGCTCTCGGCGTCGCCGGGACGGTGCTGGTCGCGGTGGCCCTGGTCACGGGCCGCGACCGCGTCCTGGCCGTGCACGAGGCACTGGCCCCCGGCGCCGCCGGGCACGTCGGCCTGGTGCTGCTCCAGCTCACGGTGCTCCCCGTCCTGGTGGTCTGGGGGGTCGCGTACCTCGCCGGCCCCGGCTTCGCCGTGGGGTCCGACACCGTCGTGCAGGTGGGTGGCACCACGCTCGGCCCGCTGCCGGCGGTCCCCGTCCTCGGCGGGCTGCCCGAGCCCGGGACCACGCACGACCCGCTCGTCGGACTCCTGCTGGTGCTCGTCGTGGTGGCCTGCGGGGCGCTCGGCGGGTGGACCGTCGCCCGCCGCCGGTCCGAGGCCGGGTGGCGCGCCCTGGGTGTCGACCTGTTCCTGGTGGTCCTCGCCGTCACCGTCGCGGTGCTGGTGCTCAGCGCCGCCGCCTCCGGCTCTCTCGGGCCGGGGCGGATGGCCGAGATGGGGCCCGCGCCGCTGCTGACCGGGGCGGTCGTGGGGGGCGAGGTGCTCGCCGGGGCTCTGATCGGTGCGCTGCTGGCGGGTCGCCGGGTCAGCGCGTGGGTGGCAGCAGCACGGACACGATCCGGTTCCTGAACTCGGCCTCGCACGCGTCGGCGCCGCTCTCGGTGATCGCGCCGCTGCGGCACTGCTCGTAGTCGGAGTACGCGGGCCAGAACGCCAGTCGGGCGAGCTCGCCCAGCAGCATCAGCGCGCACAGCCCCAGCAGGCCGGACACCAGCAGGACCACGCCCCGGCGGCCGCCCGTGCGCACCAGCAGCACCAGGGCTCGGACCCCTGCCACCGCACCCACGACCAGGAACACCGTGGCACCCAGGGAGTAGGGCAGCGGCAGCCCCGAGGCCACCACGGCGGCGACCAGGCACAGCGCGAACAGCCGGACGGGTCCCGCGGCCGCGGCCGAAGCGAGTGGTGCGGGTGTCTTGGTGATGCCGCTCACGGTCGTACCTCCTCGGTCCCGTGCTCGGGGAGTGCCCGGCTGCCGATATCGTCAGCACCCGTGACGGCCGAGTCTTTCATCCGCGTGCCGGCGCTCGCCGCACCCGGTCGTCCGGCCCGCCTCGTCGTGCTCGTCTCCGGGGCCGGGACCAACCTGCAGGCGCTCCTGGACGCCGCCGCCGACCCGTCCTTCGGCGCCGCCGTGGTGGCGGTGGGGGCCGACCGCGAGGGCACCGAGGGCGTGGCCCGCGCCCGACGCCAGGGCGTACCGTCGTTCGTGCTCCGGCTCGGGGACCACGCCGACCGGGCCGCCTGGGACGCGGCGCTCGCCGAGGCCGTCGCCGCGCACGAGCCCGACCTCGTGGTGCTGGCCGGCTTCATGAAGCTCACCGGGCCGGCCTTCCTCGGCCGCTTCCCCGGTCGCGTGGTCAACACCCACCCGGCGCTGTCGCCGTCCTTCCCCGGGACGAGCGGCCCGGCGGACGCCCTGGCGTACGGCGTCAAGGTCACGGGGTGCACGCTCCTCCTCGTCGACCAGGGGGTCGACACCGGCGCGATCATCGCCCAGGGTGCCGTCGAGGTGGCCGACGACGACACCGTCGAGTCCCTGCACGAGCGGATCAAGACCGTCGAGCGCGCCGTGCTCGTCGACACCGTGGGCCAGATGGCCCGGACCGGCTGGACCATCGACGACAGAAGGGTCACCCTCCCGTGACGACGACTCCCGACGCCAGCACGCGCACCGACGCCGGCCACCGGCCGCTGCGACGCGCCCTGGTCTCGGTCTACGACAAGACCGGGCTGGTCGAGCTCGCGGTCGGGCTGCACGCGGCGGGCGTGGCCATCGTGTCCACCGGCTCGACCGCGGCCCGGATCGCCGAGGCCGGCGTGCCGGTCACGAAGGTCGAGGACCTCACCGGCTTCCCCGAGTGCCTGGACGGACGGGTCAAGACGCTGCACCCGCGCGTGCACGCCGGGATCCTGGCCGACCGCCGCAACCCCGACCACGAACGGCAGCTGCGCGACCTCGAGGTCGAGCCGTTCGACCTCGTGGTCGGCAACCTCTACCCCTTCGCCGAGACGGTCGCGTCCGGGGCCGGCGAGGAGGACGTCGTCGAGCAGATCGACATCGGAGGGCCCTCGATGGTGCGGGCGGCGGCGAAGAACCACGCCAGCGTGGCCGTCGTCGTCGACCCGGCCGCCTACCCGGCCGTGCTCGAGGCCGCCGGCGCCGGCGGGTTCGCCCTGTCCGCCCGCCGCCGTCTGGCCGCCCTCGCGTTCGCCCACACCGCCGCCTACGACGCCGGCGTGGCCAGCTGGTGCGCCGCGAACCTCGACGACGACGTGACCGGTGGCTGGCCCGCCTTCACAGGGCTGGCGCTGGAGCGCGCCGACGTGCTCCGTTACGGCGAGAACCCGCACCAGGGCGGCGCGCTGTACGTCGAGAAGAACGCCACGCCCGGTATCGCGCAGGGCACGGTCCTGCACGGGAAGGCGATGTCGTACAACAACTACGTCGACGCCGACGCCGCCCTGCGCGCCGCCCACGACTTCGACGAGCCCGCCGTCGCGATCATCAAGCACGCCAACCCCTGCGGCATCGCGGTCGGGTCCGACATCGCCCAGGCGCACGCGAGAGCACACGCGTGCGACCCGGTCTCGGCGTTCGGCGGCGTGATCGCGGCGAACCGCCCGGTCACCCTGGCGATGGCCGAGCAGGTGGCCGACGTCTTCACCGAGGTCGTCGTCGCGCCGTCGTTCGAGGCCGACGCGTTCGCGCTGCTCTCGCGCAAGAAGAACATCCGCCTGCTGGAGCTCCCTGACGGCTACCGCCGCGACCCGACCGAGATCCGGCAGGTCTCGGGCGGCGTCCTCGTGCAGGTCGTCGACCGGATCGACGCCGACGGCGACGACCCCTCGGCCTGGACGCTGGCAGCGGGGGAGCCGGCCGACGACGCCGTCCTCGCCGACCTCGCCTTCGCCTGGCGTGCAGTGCGTTCGGTGCGGTCCAACGCCATCCTGCTGGCCAGGGGCGGTGCCACCGTCGGGATCGGCATGGGGCAGGTCAACCGGGTCGACTCGTGCCGGCTGGCCGTCTCGCGGGCCGGCGAGGAGCGGGCCCGCGGCTCGGTCGCCGCCTCGGACGCGTTCTTCCCGTTCGCCGACGGCCTGCAGGTGCTGCTCGACGCCGGCGTGCGGGCCGTGGTGCAGCCCGGCGGCTCGGTGCGCGACGAGGAGGTGTTCGAGGCTGCTCGTGCCGCGGGCACCAGCCTCTACACGACAGGGACCCGGCACTTCGCCCACTGAGCGCGACGTGCCGGGCAGTGGACCGTGACGTCGGCACGCCTCCCCGAGTGCCGCGACGGCCAGTCCGGCACGGCCCACTACGGTGTGCGGGCAGACCAGCGGAGGGACGGAGCGATGTCGACCAGGCGGGGGCCGAACGACGGCGCGGGCCGGCGTGCCTGAGCCCGAGGGCGGGCGCGGGCGCTGGCGGCGGGCCTGGTTCGCGGTCCTGACCCTCGGCCTGCTGGCGGTCCTCGCGACGGCGACGTGGTCCGGCACCGCCCTGGCGGTCCTGGTGCTCGCCGGCCTGCTCGTCGTGGTCGCGCTCGCCCGGGCGTTCCTCCCCGCCGGTGCCGTGGGTCCCCTGGTGGTCCGCTCCCGGACGCTCGACGTCTCCTCCTGCCTGCTGCTCGCGTTGCTCCTGCTCGTGGTCTCCCGGCTGGTGCCCACGGGCGCCTGATCGGCGGCGGCTCGCGCCGGCTCTGCGGTGGTGCGGGGATCAGCTGCCGCAGCCACCCCCGCAGCCTCCACCCCCGCCGCCGCAGCTGCTGCCGCCGTCGGAACCGCAGCCACCGCCGTCGTCACCGCGGCGGTGCGGGTCGCGCTCGCGCCGGTTCGCCGTCGCCACCGCACCTCCTACAGCCACCATCACGACCAGGACCCCGACGACGACCGCCAGCACCATCACCATCACGACCATCACGCTCCCCTCCCGATGTCGTAGACCCAGCTGCCGACGCCGATGACGAGGCGTCGTCGGCGTCCCCGTCCGACGACGGCGAGCCGTCGCCGTCCGAGCTCGACCTGCCGCTCGCGCCAGCCACGCCGGGCCGCTCGCTCCTGCAGCAGTCCCCGCGCCTGCGCCCAGGCGGCGAACGCGTCGGCGTCGTCGTGGGCGCACCCGGCCGGCGGGTTCTGCAGCGCGTACTCGTCGAACCGCTCGGGCAGGTCCGGCACGGCGGCCAGGAACGGCAGCGCCCCGACGGCGGTCCGCCGCCGCTTGGACCGCAGCACGAGGCCGGTGACCCAGGTCGTGCGTTCGTCGAAGCCGTCCGGCACCCGGCCGGCCATCACCTCGGCGAGCACAGTGGACTGCCTGCGCCGCAACTGTTCCCGGGCCGACGTCGTCGTGGTCACGAGGTCACCGCCAGGGGGAGCCGGGCCCGCAGCACGGCCAGCTCAGGGGCCACGGTGCCGACCGACACGTCCTCGTCGCGCTCGAGCAGCAACGGCGGCCCGTACGGCCCGGTGCGCTCCAGCAGGTCGCTCACCAGGTCGAGCACCGGCTCGGGGACCGGATGGGCGTGTGTGTCGAGGTACACCCCGTGCTGCACGGCGCCACCGGCCACGTGCGCGTAGGCGACCCGTTCCAGCGGCATCCGGGCCAGCAGCGCGTGCGGGTCGCCGCCGTGCGCCTGGCAGGTCGCGTACAGGTTGGCGACGTCGAGCAGCACCCAGCAGCCGGTGCGCTCGGCCAGCTCGGTGAGGAACGCCGGCTCGTCCAGCTCGTCCTCGGGCCAGGCCAGGGTGGCGGCCACGTTCTCCAGGGCCAGCGGGACCGGCAGGGCGTCCTGGGCCGCCCGGACGTTCTCGACCAGGACGTCGAGCGACTCCCGGGTGCGCGGCGCGGGCACCAGGTGGCCGGCCTCCAGCACGTCGGAGTGCAGGTCGTCCGGCCCCGGGGCGCCGGCCCGGACGAACGCGACGTGCTCGCTGATCAGTGGGGCGCCGAGCACCTCGGCCAGGGACGCCAGGTGCGCCAGTCGTCCCGCGTCGGGCAGGTCGGCCCCGGCGAGCCCGAGGCCGACGCCGTGCGGAACCACGACGGCACCGCGCGCGACGAGCATGGTCAGTGCGCGCGGAAGCGTTGCGGGGGAGACGTTCTCGGCGACCACCTCGCTGAAGCGCAGCGGGTGCGTGGTGTCCGCGGTCCGCTCGACCAGCCAGTCACCGAGCGGGGGCCTCCAGGCCACCCCCACCCCCCGTCCGGCGAGCGGTGAGCTCTCCATGGCTCCAGCGTACGGCCGATCCGACCGTTCCGGTCGGGAACGCTGGCGTCGCTCAGATCAGGCCCAGCTGGGTGACGGCGTCCCTCTCCTCCTGCAGCTCGGCGACGCTGGCGTCGATCCGACCGCGGGAGAAGTCGTCGATCTCCAGGCCCTGGACGATCGACCAGTCGCCTCCCGAGGTGGTGACGGGGAAGGAGGAGACGATGCCCTCGGGGACGCCGTAGGAGCCGTCGGAGCGCACGGCCATCGAGACCCAGTCGTCGGCCGCGCTGCCGGTGAGCCAGTCGCGGGCGGCGTCGATCGTGGCCGAGGCGGCGCTCGCGGCCGACGACGAACCGCGGGCGGCGATGATCGCGGCGCCGCGCTTGGCGACGGTCGGGATGAAGTCCTCCTCGAGCCAGGCCTGGTCGTCGACGACATCGGCCGCGTTCCGGCCACCGATCTCGGCATGGAAGATGTCGGGGTACTGGGTGGCCGAGTGGTTGCCCCAGATCGTCATCTTCGCGATGTCGGTGACCGCCGCGCCCGTCTTGGCGGCCAGCTGCGAGATGGCGCGGTTGTGGTCCAGGCGGGTCAGGGCCGAGAACCGCTCGGTGGGGATGTCGGGGGCGTTCGTCATCGCGATCAGCGCGTTGGTGTTGGCCGGGTTCCCGGTGACGCCGATCCGGACGTCGGCCGCCGCGACCGAGTTGAGGGCCTTGCCCTGCGCGGTGAAGATCGCGCCGTTGGCCTCCAGGAGGTCGCCGCGCTCCATGCCCGCGGCGCGGGGGCGGGCACCGATCAGCAGGGCGAGGTTCACGCCGTCGAAGACGGTCGCGGCGTCGTCACCGATCTCGACCCCGGCCAGGGGGGGGACCGCGCAGTCGGCCAGCTCCATCACCACGCCCTCGAGGGCCTTCAGGGCCGGCGTGATCTCGAGCAGCCGCAGCTCGACCGGGGTGTCGGGCCCCAGCAGGTCGCCGCTGGCGAGGCGGAAGAGCAGGCTGTAACCGATCTGGCCGGCGGCGCCGGTGACGGCGATCTTGACGGGAGTGGCGCTCAACGGGTTCCCCTTCGAACGGCTGGCTGTCGGGCATCCCGACGCTAGCGCAGGTCAGCCGCTGCTGCCGCAGCCGCCCCCGCCGCAGGACGAGCCGCCGCCGCAGGAGGAGCCGCCGCCGCAGGAGGAGCCACGGCCGTCGTCCCCGGACGAGCCGGAGTCACCGACCGCGGAGCCGACTCCGCCGGCGGCGTAGTAGTAACCGGTGTCGGGCCCACCCCGTCGCCGTGGCCGGCGGCGGGCGCCGCCCGCGTTGATGGCGACGACGACCACCACCGTGACGATCGCGACGACGATCCCGGCGAGCAGGATCAGCAGCATCCACGGGCGGTCGGCCAGGGTGCGGAACACGTCAGTACCCCCCTCGCTCCGGCACCGCTGCCGGATCCAGGTCACACGGTAGGCGTCGGACCGGCGATCCGGCATCCATCGCCGGGTCCGTTATCTTGACGTCGAACTACTTTCGAGACGAACGGAGCACCCTGGTGAGCGACGCCACGCACGATGGTCGGATCCTCTGGACCTACACGGACGAGGCGCCTGCGCTGGCGACGCACTCGTTACTACCGATCGTCTCGGCCTACGCGTCGACGGCGGGCGTGCGGGTGGACTCGCCGGACATCTCGCTGTCGGGCCGCATCCTCGGTGCCTTCGCCGACCGGCTGCCGGCCGACCAGCAGGTGCCGGACGCCCTGGCCGAGCTCGGCGCGCTGGCGCAGCTGCCCGAGGCCAACATCATCAAGCTGCCCAACGTGTCGGCCTCGGTACCGCAGCTCAAGGCCGCGATCGCCGAGCTGAGGGGCCAGGGCTTCGACCTGCCGGCCTACCCGGACGACCCGGGCACCGACGACGAGTCGGACGTCCGCGCCCGGTACGACAAGGTCAAGGGCAGCGCAGTCAACCCGGTGCTGCGCGAGGGCAACTCGGACCGCCGCGCCCCGGCGTCGGTGAAGAGCTACGCCCGCAGCCACCCGCACTCGATGGGCGCGTGGTCGGCCGACTCGCGCACGAACGTCGCGCACATGGGCGCCGACGACTTCCGCTCGAACGAGCGTTCCGCGGTCGTGGAGGCCGACGGCGAGCTGCGGATCGAGCACGAGGCGACCGACGGCACCACCACGGTGCTCAAGGACGCCGTGACGGTCGGTGCCGGCGACGTCGTCGACGCCACCGCGCTGCGGGTCGCCGCCCTGCGCGAGTTCCTCACGGCGCAGATCGCCCGGGCCAAGGAGGAGGACGTGCTGTTCTCGGTGCACCTCAAGGCCACGATGATGAAGGTCTCCGACCCCATCATCTTCGGCCACGTGGTGAAGGCGTTCTTCCCCCAGACCTTCGCCGAGCACGGCGCGGCGCTCAGGGCCGCCGGTCTCAGCCCCAACGACGGCCTCGGCGGCATCCTCGCCGGCCTCGACCAGGCGGAGGGAGGCGCCGCGATCACGGCCTCGTTCGAGGCCGAGCTGGCCGACGGGCCGGCGCTGGCGATGGTCGACTCAGACCGCGGCATCACCAACCTGCACGTGCCGAGCGACGTCATCGTCGATGCCTCGATGCCCGCGATGATCCGCACCTCCGGCCACATGTGGGGCCCGGACGGCGCGGAGGCCGACACCCTCGCGGTGATCCCCGACTCCAGCTACGCGGGCATCTACCAGGTCGTCCTGGACGACTGCCGCGCGAACGGAGCGTTCGACCCGTCCACGATGGGGTCGGTGGCCAACGTCGGGCTGATGGCGCGCGCTGCCGAGGAGTACGGCAGCCACGACAAGACCTTCGAGATCGCCTCTGCGGGAACGGTCCGGGTGGTCGACAGCTCCGGCGCCACCCTGCTCGAGCAGGAGGTCTCCGAGGGAGACATCTGGCGGATGTGCCGCACCCAGGACGTCCCCGTGCGCGACTGGGTCAAGCTCGCCGTGACCCGGGCCCGCGCGAGCGGAGACCCCGCCGTGTTCTGGCTCGACGCCGACCGCGCCCACGACGCCCAGCTGATCGCCAAGGTGCGTGCCTACCTGCCGGAGCACGACACCGACGGCCTGACGATCGAGATCATGACGCCGGCCGAGGCGATGGCGTTCTCGCTGGAGCGGATCCGCCGCGGCGAGGACACCATCTCGGTCACCGGCAACGTGCTGCGCGACTACCTCACCGACCTGTTCCCGATCCTCGAGCTCGGCACCAGCGCGAAGATGCTGTCGGTCGTCCCGCTCATCAACGGCGGTGGCCTGTTCGAGACGGGCGCCGGTGGCTCGGCGCCCAAGCACGTCCAGCAGCTGGTGAAGGAGAACTACCTGCGCTGGGACAGCCTCGGTGAGTTCCTCGCCCTGGCGGTCAGCTTCGAGCACCTCGCGCAGACCACCGGCAACGCCCGCACCCAGGTGCTGGCCGACACCCTGGACCGCGCCACCGGCACGCTGCTCGACGAGAACCGTTCTCCGGCACGCAAGGTCGGTCAGATCGACAACCGTGGCAGCCACTTCTACCTGGCCATGTACTGGGCCCGCGAGCTGGCGCAGCAGACCGACGACCCGGAGCTGGCCGCAGCGTTCACCGAGGTCGCCCACGCGCTCGGCGACAACGAGGAGACCATCACCGCCGAGCTGCTCGCCGTACAGGGCTCCTCGGCCGACATCGGCGGCTACTACCGGCCCGACCGCGCCAAGGTCGACGCCGTGATGCGTCCGTCCTCCACCTTCAACGAGGTGCTGGCCGCCCTCACCCGCTGACGCTCTCGACGTCCCCGCACGCCTCGTCAGCGGTTCGTGTCAACGGCTCGGTCCACCGGCAGGTGCGTGGCCCACCAGCGCAGCACGTGCTCGAACCGGGCGAGCCGGTGCTTCGGACGTCCGGCCCGGGTCAGCTCGTGGCCCTCGCCGGGGAACAGCAGCAGCTCGGTCGCCACGCCCTGGCGGCGCAGCGCGGCGTACCAGCGCTGGCCCTGCTCTACCGGGCAGCGCCAGTCAGCCTCGGAGTGGATCACCAGCGTGGGGGTGCGCACCTGCTCCACGTGCGTCATCGGCGCCTGGGCGCGCATCGCCTCGACCGTGCCGTGGTACTGCGAGGGGAAGAACCAGCCGATGTCCGACGACCCGGCGAACGTCTCCGGATCGAGGTACCCGCGCTCGACGATCGCCGCCACGAACCGCTGCGTGCGGGTGGTGAGCAGCGCGGTCATGTAGCCGCCGTACGAGCCGCCCATGACGCCGACGCGCGCGGCGTCCAGGTGCAGGGAGTCGTTGGTCAGCACGTGGTCGAGGAAGGCGAGGACGTCGTCGGCGTCCCGCTCCCCGAAGGCGCCCTGCACGGCCAGGCCGTGGTCGCGCCCGTACCCGGCGGAGCCGCGAGGGTTGCACATCACCACGGCGTAGCCGGCACCGGCGTACACCTGGGCCTCGTCGAACAGGGTCCAGCCGTACATCGCGTACGGGCCGCCGTGGATGTTCAGCAGCACCGGGTACGGGCCATCGCCGTGCACCTCGGCGTCGGGCAGCACGACCCAGCCGTGCACCGGGTAGCCGTCCGGGGCGGTGGCCTCGCGCTCGTGCAGGGGCTGCACCCGGCCGGTCGCGCGCAGCGGCTCCGACAGGTCGGTCAGCAGCCGCACGTCGCCGTCCTCGACCACGCCGAGGTCGCCGGAGCGCTCCGGCGAGGAGACCACGACGGCGACGACGGAACCGTCGGTCGTGGCGGCGGCGCCGCGCACCAGCCGCCTGCCGTCCACGAGCACCTCGGGTGCCGTCCCCGGCTCCGCGTCCACGGGCAGCCGGACGAGACGGACCGCGCCGCGGTCGCGCGTGCTGAGCAGCACGTGGTCCCCGGCCAGGACGATCCGCGACCCGGGTTCGCCGAGGTCGGTGTCGAGGTCGGTCAGCCGGACGCCCTCGACCGGGCCGGCCGGCCGGCCGGGAAGGTCCTGCGGGAGGTCGAGCCGGAACAGGCCGGGGGTGGAGCCCACGAACGCGAGGCCCTCGGCGCCGAGGTCGCCCGCCACCAGCAGCAGCCGGTCATCTCCGACCCACTCCACCTGGTCGACCGACAGGTCACCGGTGGCCACCGGGTGCACCTCGCCACCGTCGGCCGAGACCCGGTAGACCCCGGAGCGCAGGTCGTCGTCACGGCTGTCGTGCCGGTCGGAGACGAACGCCAGCCAGCGGCCGTCCGGGCTCCATGCCGGGGCGGCGTCGTCGACGTCGCCGTCGGTGACCTGGTGCGGCACGAGGGGGAGGGTCGCCAGCTCGGCGGTCGGGTCGTCGAGGGTGTCCAGCACCGTGGTGAGGTCGAGCACGAAGAGGTGCTGGCGGCGGTCGCCCGTGTACCCCAGGCCGTCGATCCTGTAGCGGTTGCCGGTCACCAGCCGCGGCGGCTCGGCGTCCGGCCCGACGTCCTCGCTCGTGCCGTACCGGCCCTCCTCGGGCACCCGCGTGCTGTAGGCGAGCCGGGTGCCGTCCGGGCTCCAGCGGGCGGCACCCGCGCCGGTCCTGTGGTCGGTGATCACGACCGGCTCGCCGCCGTGCAGCCCGACGACGGTCAGCTGCGGGGCACCCTTGTCGGGCGCGCGCAGGAACGCGACGAGCCGGCCGTCGGGGGAGACCGTCGGGGCGCTGTCGCCGGGGCCGGACGTGAGCCGCCGCGAGGGGGAGCCGTCGGTGGGCACGGCCCACAGCGACGAGGGGTACCGGTCCGTATCGGTGCTGAGACGCTGGACCGCCACGACGGCGATCGCTCCGTCCGGGGTCAGCGACGGCGCGGAGGCGGTGCGGAGCAGGGGCAGGTCGTCCGGACGCATCCCCGCAACCTACGCGGCGCGATCTGCGCGCCCCGGGCGGGTGAACGGGTGCGCGCCGTCGGGGTGAAACGGGCGCGCGGGACCACCGGGTTCCGGGAGGATGGGCCGAGCGCGCCCGACAGGCGCCCGGGCGGGGAGGTGGGCGCGTGGCGGTCACCGTCATCGGTACCATCTTCGTGGTCAACGCGGTGCTCTCCCTCCTGCTGGCCTCGTTCGTCTGGTCCCGCCGCCGCGGCGGCGCGGGCACCGCCCTGTCGGCCCAGCTCGTGGCGACCGCGCTGTGGAGCCTCGCCTACTCGGGAGAGCTGTTCACCACGGGTGCGGCCTCGCTGCGGTGGGGTGACGCCAAGTACGTGGGCATCAGCCTGCTCGTCCCGTCCTTCATCGCCTTCGTGCTGTGCTGGACGGGACGCGGTCGGCTGCTCACCCCGCGCCTGCTGGTGCTGCTGGCGATCGAGCCGGTCGTCGTGCTCTCCCTCCTCGCCGTCCCCGCGACCCACGACCTGATCCGCAGCATCGACCCTGCCGGCGACCCGAACGCGCCGGCGCTGGCGCTGTCCGGCCCGCTGTTCTGGTTCCACCTGGCCTACGCGAACCTGCTGCTGGTCGGCTCGGTGGTCGTCTTCGTCACGAGCCTGCTACGGCGAGCCCGGTACTACCAGACGGAGGCGTGGACGCTCGTGGCGGCGGCCCTGCTGCCGTTCGCGGTGAACCTGGGGTTCAACTTCGGCCTCGGTCCGTTCGCGTCGGTCGACCTCACCCCGATCGCGTTCACGGTCTCGGCCGCGGTGCTCGCCCGGGCGCTGCTGGAGCGGCGGCTGCTGGGGCTCGCCCCGATCGCCTTCGGCACCGTGGTGCGGGGGATGAGGGAGGGAGTCCTCGTCCTGGACGACGAGTGCCGGGTCGTCGAGGCCAACCCGGCCGCGCTCGAGCTGCTCGGCTGGCGCACCGGCTGGCGCGGCCGTGACCTGCCCGACGGGCTGCTCGCCGCCGCGCAGGGGCACGACGGCGTGCACGAGACCCGCTTCGTCACCGACTCGCGCGGGCTCGACCTGGAGATCCAGGTCAGCGACCTGCCGGACTCGCGCGGCCACGCGGGCGGGCGTCTGCTGGTGGTGCGCGACGTGACCCGGCGCCGGGCCGAGGAGCTGCGGCGCGACCGAGCCTTGGCCGACCAGGCCCGGGTGGCGGCCACGCTCAGCCGGTCGCTGCGCCCGCGCGCGCTGCCGAGGATCCCCGGTGTCGAGCTCGGCGCGGTGTACCGGCCGGCGGGCGCCGGGCGCGAGGTGGGCGGCGACTTCTACGACGTGCACGCACTGGGCGACGGGTGGGCGTTCGCGATCGGTGACGTCAGCGGCAAGGGGGCGTCGTCGGCAGCGATCACGGCGATGGCGCGGTACACGCTGCGGGCCTTGTCGGTGCCGGGTCAGCCGCCGTCCACTGCCCTGGCCGGCCTGAACCGTCACATGGTCGACGAGACCGAGGACGAGACCTACCTGACCGTGGCCACGGGCGTCATGGCGCCGGGCGAGGACGGCGTCGTCGAGGTGGTGCTGGCCCTCGGGGGGCACGCGCAACCGTTGCTGGTGCCACGCACGGGACCGGTGCGGGCCGTCGGGGTCCCGGGCGGGGCGATCGGGCTCTTCGCCGACGTCGAGCACGCCGACGAGACGCTGCGCCTCGGTCCCGACGACGCGCTCGTGCTCTTCACCGACGGGGTCACCGAGGCGCGCGGCGAGACCGGCCTGTTCGGCGAGCAGCGGCTGGTCGAGCTGCTGGAGTGGGTCCGCGGGTTGGACGCCGAGGGTCTCGCCGGGTGCGTGGCCGACAACGTCCTGGCCTTCCAGCGCGACGACGCCGCCGACGACATCGCGGTGCTCGTGATCCGGGTGCCCGGACCCGCCGGACCGTGGGGGGAGGGTGACGAGCCGTGAGCGAGCCGAGCGAGGTACCGGGGTGGGGAGTGCTGAGCGCCGTGGCTGCGCCGGTGCTGCTGATCGGGGGGTGGACCCTGGCCGCCGCGTCGCAGGAGAGCGGGTTCGACCAGGTCTCCGGGACGATCAGCGCGCTCGCGGCGCTCGACGCCGACCAGCGCTGGGTGATGACGGCCGCGATCGCCGGCACCGGGCTGTGCCACGCGGTGACGGCCCTGGCGCTGCGCCGGGCATCGGTGCCGGGACGCTGGTGGTACGCGGCGGGCGGCCTCGCCACGGCCGCGGTCGCGGTGTTCCCGCTGCCGGCGGGGGGATCCGAGGGCGGGGCGCCATTGCACGTCCTCGCCGCGTCCGCGGCGTTCGGGCTGCTCGGCACCTGGCCCCTGGCCGAGCGGCTCGCCCGCGGCCGTCGCGCCGACCGCTCGCTGCCCTGGGGGCTGCGCACGCCGGCCGTGGCCGGGGCGTCCATCGCCCTGCTCGGCACCCTGGCGTGGTTCGCCGTCGAGCTCGGCGGCGACCGCGTCGGCCTGGCCGAGCGCGTGGCCGCCGCAGCGCAGGCCTGTTGGCCGCTCGTCGTGGTGCTGTCGGCGAGGGCGGCGCGCCGACCCGTCTGACCGGTCAGGCGGCGGGCTGCGCGGGGACGCCCTGGACCGGGAAGCCGGCCTGCCAGACGCCCCGCAGCCGGTCGCCCAGGTCGGCGAGGTGGTGGCCGCGCAGGTCGCCGTCGAAGAGCACGAGATCCGCCGCGAAACCCGTTGCGAGACGG
This sequence comes from Actinomycetales bacterium, assembly GCA_038213835.1. Taxonomy (GTDB): domain Bacteria; phylum Actinomycetota; class Actinomycetes; order Actinomycetales; family CAWJMD01; genus JBBQSN01. The sequence goes on along the minus strand of JBBQSN010000002.1, from coordinate 14,820 downwards.
CCGATCTCATCACCCAGGCCGAGCAGCTGGGCAGCGCTGGTGGTGGACGCGGCGAACGCCCGTTCCGCACTCATCCCGCAGCCGACCATGAGGCCGAGCTCGTCGAGGTTGAAGCCGTGCGGGCCGACGCCGGAGTCGGTGCCCATCGCGATCTTCACCCCCGCGGCCGCGGCGGCGGTGATCGCGTCGGTGTGGATCGCGGCCGTCGCGACCGCCTTGGCCACCATGGTGGCGGGGATGGCGGCGCCGGCTGCCGCGGCGGCGATGACCGCCCGCGGGGCCACCAGGGTCGGCACCAGCCAGGTGCCGCTCTCCAGCATCAGGTCGATGCCCTCGGGATCGAGGTAGATGCCGTGCTCGATCGAGCGGATGCCGGCGCGCACGGCGTTCTTGATCCCCTCGGCGCCCTGGGCGTGCGCCATCACCGGCTTGTGCTGGGCGTTCGCCTCCTCGACCAGCACGGCGAGCTCGGCGGGGGAGAACTGCGAGTGCCGCGGGTCGTCGGCCGCCGAGAGCACCCCTCCGGTCGTGCAGACCTTGATGACGTCGGCACCGGCCCGCAGGATCTCGCGGGTCTTGCGGCGCATCGGGTCCACGCCGTCGACCACGCCGGACGGCATCCCCGGGTGGGTCACGAGGAAGGGGACTCCGACGCCGCAGGGCATCCAGTCGTCCCCGTGACCGCCGGTCTGGGACAGGATCGTGATCGCGATCTGCATCCGCGGGCCGGTGACCAGACCGTCCTTGACGGCCTTGCGCAGCCCGGCGTCGGAGCCGCCGGCGTCGCGCACCGTGGTGACCCCGGTGCGAAGGGTGGCGCCGAGGTTGCGGGCGGCCTCGTAGAACGGGTACGAGAACGGGTTCTGGATCTGCTTGAGGACGTCGATGCCGGAGAACATCGCGTGCACGTGGCAGTCGACGATCCCCGGCGTCAGCGTGCGGCCGGTGCAGTCGACCTGCTCGTCGCCGTCCAGGCCACGGCCGACGTCGACCACCCGGCCGTCCTGCACGACGAGGTCGCCCTCCTCGAAACCGGTGCCGTCGAACAGCACCCCGCCACTGAAGACCGTTCGCGATGACATGCATCCCACCCTGGCACCTCGCCGCAACCGGGGTGGGACAGGGGGTTCAGTCCTCCCAGTCGGGGGACCACGGCGGGTCGACCACGCGACGGCCGGTGGCGGCCAGGGTGTCCAGCGCGGCGACGTCGTCGGCGGTGAGGTCGACCTCGAGCGCGGCGAGGTTCTCCCGGCGGCGGTCGGGGTGGGTCGAGCGCGGCAGCACCGTGACGCCGTCCTGCCGGGCCAGGTAGGCGATCGCGACCTGGGCGGGGGTGGCGCCGCGGGCGGCCGCGACCTCCTGCACGACGTCGGCCTCGATGATGCCCTTGCCGTTCCCGAGCGGGCTGTACGCGGTGACCAGCACCTCTCGGACCCGGGCCGCCTCGAGCAGCCGGTCGGCGCCGAGCTGGGCGTGGAACTCCACCTGGTCGGCGAACAGCTGCGGCACCGCGTCGTGCAGCCGTCCGAGCATGCTCGCCGGGACGTTGCAGACGCCGATCTCGCGCACCGAGCCCTGCTCACGCAGCCCGACGAGGGCGCCCAGCGCGTCGACCACCACCTGGTCGCCGCCGACCGGCCAGTGCAGCAGCAGCAGGTCGAGGTGGTCGGTGCGCAGCGCGCGCAGCGAGCGTTCGGCGCTGAACCGCACCTGGTCCGGCTCGAACTCGTCCTGGATCACCTTGGTGGTGAGCCAGATGTCGTCGCGAGGGACGCCGGAGGCGGCGATGCCCTCGCCGACCTGGTCCTCGTTGCCGTAGGCGAAGGCGGTGTCGACGTGGCGATAGCCGGCGACCAACGCGTCTCGGACGCCCTCGACGGCGTCATCGCCCTCGACCTCCCAGGTGCCGAAGCCCAGGGTGGGGACGGTGACGCCGCGGACGGTTGTCGTGAACGGGATGCTCATACCGGGGCCAGCGCGGGGCAGCGGCGCGGCATTCCCCTCAGCGGAAGACGACGGTGCGGGTGCCGTCCAGCAGCACCCGGTGCTCGGCGTGCCAGCGCACCGCCCGGGCGAGCACCTGCGCCTCGATGTCCTGGCCCATCGCCCGCAGCGCGGGGACGTCCATGGTGTGGTCCACCCGCTCGACACCCTGCTCGATGATCGGGCCCTCGTCGAGGTCCGCGGTGACGTAGTGCGCGGTGGCGCCGATCAGCTTCACGCCGCGCTCGCGGGCCTGGTGGTACGGCCGGGCGCCCTTGAACGACGGCAGGAACGAGTGGTGGATGTTGATCGCGCGACCGGCCAGCGAGCGGCACAGGTCGTCGGAGAGCACCTGCATGTAGCGGGCCAGCACCACGAGCTCGGCGTCGACCTCCTCGACGAGGCGCAGCAGGGCGGCCTCGGCGCCGGCCTTGTCGCCGGCGACCACGGGGAGGTGGTGGAACGGCACCTGGTAGAACTCGGCGAGCGGGCGCAGGTCCTCGTGGTTGGACACCACGGCCGGCACCTCGACGGGGAGCAACCCGGCCCGCTGGCGGAACAGCAGGTCGTTGAGGCAGTGCCCCTCGCGGCTGACCATCACCAGGGTGCGCATCGGTCGGCCGAGGACGTCCAGCCGCCAGGTCATGTCGAACCCCTCGGCCACGGGGGCGAACCGCGCGTGCAGGTCCTCCTGGTCCAGAGCGACGTCGGCCTGCACCCGCATCAGGAACCGACCGGTCCCGGGGTCGGAGAACTGCCCGCTCTCGGTGATGTTGCCGCCGGCGTCGGCGAGGACGCCGGATACGGCGTGGACGATCCCGGGGCGGTCGGGGCACGACAGCGCCAGGACGTAGGAGGACGGCTGCACGGGCCAGAGGGTACGGCTTGGTAGCCTGCCCCCGTCACGACTGGCGTTCAGGTGGTCCACCACCGGGGAGTGACGGGCAGTGCAGCACGACCACGGGTCGATCGCCTGGGCCCGCCGTCACCGGATTGCGCGAGACAGCCACTTCGAGGAGACGACATGACCCAGACCACCGACCTGACCTCCGGCACCGACGCCGCCGCCAGCCTGGCCGTGAGCAACGCCCCCCTGCGCGAGCTCGACCCCGAGATCGCCGCCGTGCTCGATCTCGAGCTCGCGCGCCAGCGCGACACCCTCGAGATGATCGCCAGCGAGAACTTCGCTCCCCGTGCGGTGCTCGAGGCGCAGGGCTCGGTGCTCACGAACAAGTACGCCGAGGGCTACCCCGGCAAGCGGTACTACGGCGGCTGCGAGCACGTCGACGTCGCCGAGAACCTGGCCCGCGACCGGGCCAAGGCCCTGTTCGGCGCCGAGCACGCCAACGTGCAGCCGCACGCGGGTGCCCAGGCGAACGCCGCGGTCATGCACGCGCTGATCCGTCCCGGTGACACCATCCTGGGTCTCGAGCTCGCCCACGGCGGCCACCTCACGCACGGCATGAAGATCAACTTCTCCGGGCGCCTCTACGACGTCGCCGCGTACGGCGTCTCGCCCGAGACCCACCTGATCGACATGGACGAGGTGCGCCGGATCGCCAAGGAGCGGCAGCCGAAGCTGATCATCGCGGGCTGGTCCGCCTACCCCCGCCACCTCGACTTCGCGGCGTTCCGCGAGGTGGCCGACGAGGTCGGCGCCCTGTTCATGGTCGACATGGCGCACTTCGCCGGCCTGGTCGCCGCCGACCTGCACCCCTCGCCGGTGCCGTACGCCGACGTCGTCACCACCACGGTGCACAAGACCCTCGGCGGCCCGCGCTCCGGCACCATCCTCAGCCGCGCCGAGCACGCCAAGAAGATCGACTCCGCCGTGTTCCCCGGCCAGCAGGGCGGCCCGCTCATGCACGCGGTGGCCGCGAAGGCGGTGGCCTTCAAGGTCGCCGCCGGCGCCGAGTTCAGAGCGCGGCAGGAGCGCACCCTCGAGGGCGCCCGCATCCTGGCCGACCGGCTCACCGGCTCCGACGTCGCATCTGCCGGCGTCTCGGTCCTCACCGGCGGCACCGACGTGCACCTCGTCCTGGTCGACCTGCGGCACAGCGAGCTCGACGGCCAGCAGGCCGAGGACCGCCTGGACGAGGCCGGCATCACCGTGAACCGCAACGCCGTCCCGTTCGACCCTCGCCCGCCGATGGTGACCTCGGGCCTGCGGATCGGCACCCCGGCGCTGGCCACCCGCGGCTTCGGTGCCGAGCAGTTCACCGAGGTCGCCGACATCATCGCCGCCGCGCTGCTGCCCAGCGCCGACGTCGACGCCCTGCGCCGGCGGGTCGCCACGCTGGCGCACGACTTCCCGCTGTACGAGGGCCTCGAGGGCTGGTGACGAGGGCGTCCGCTCCTCGTCCGACGTCGTCCACCCCGTCACGGAGGCACAACCCATGACCGCACAGGTCCTCGACGGCACCGCCACGGCGGCCGCGATCAAGACCGACCTCACCGGACGGGTCACCGCCCTGCGCGAGCGCGGCGTCGCCCCCGGTCTCGGCACCGTCCTGGTCGGGGACGACCCCGGCAGCCGCTGGTACGTCAACGGCAAGCACAAGGACTGCGCCCAGGTGGGCATCGCGTCCATCCGCGAGGACCTGCCGGCCACCGCCACCCAGGACGAGGTCGAGGCGGCGGTGCGCCGCCTCAACGACGACCCGTCCTGCACCGGGTACATCGTCCAGCTGCCGCTCCCGAAGGGCCTGGACGAGCAGCGGGTGCTCGAGCTGATCGACCCCGAGAAGGACGCCGACGGACTGCACCCCACCAACCTGGGGCGCCTGGTGCTGCGGGTGTCCGAGCCGATGAGCACCCCGCTGCCGTGCACGCCGCGCGGCATCATCGAGCTGCTGGTGCGGCACGGCGTCGACCTGCGCGGTGCCGAGGTGTGCGTGGTCGGCCGTGGCATCACCGTGGGCCGCTCGCTCGGGCTGCTGCTCACGCGCAAGGACGTCAACGCCACGGTCACGCTGTGCCACACCGGGACCCGTGACCTCGCGGAGCACGTGCGGCACGCCGACGTCGTCGTCGCGGCGGCCGGGGTGCCAGGGCTCATCACCGCGGACATGGTCCGTCGCGGCGCGGCGGTACTCGACGTCGGCGTCTCGCGGGTCGCGGGCGACGACGGCAAGGCGCGGCTACGCGGCGACGTCGACCCCGGCGTGGCCGACGTCGCCGGCTGGCTGTCGCCGAACCCCGGCGGAGTGGGTCCGATGACGCGGGCGATGCTGCTGCAGAACGTCGTCGAGCGGGCCGAGCGGACCCTGGCCGCGTCGTGACCTCGCCGTGCGGCCCTGATCGCCGTCGACCGGGACGACACCTACGGCCCGCGCCCGCGTCATCGAACAGGGCGAGGAGTTCCTCCGGGCCGTCCAGGCGTGCGGTGCGCCACTCCCAGTCCCGATCAGCGTCGTATCGCGCACCGGTCCTGGAACGCTAGGGCCCGGGCGCGTCGAACAGAGGACCTCGGTGGACGAGGTGCTGGGCGGCCTGGGCGACGGGGCGCACGACGAGCAGGTCGACGTCGACGTGGGCGGGGAGACCGGCGGTCCAGCGGATGCACTCGGCGACGTCGTCGGCGGTGAGGGGGCGGTCGACGCCCGCGTAGACCGACGCGGACCTCTCGGCGTCGCCGCGGTTGCGGACCAGGGAGAACTCCTCGGTGTGCACCATGCCGGGGGCGATCTCGGTGACCCGGACGGGCTCGCCGACGAGCTCGAGGCGCAGGGTGCGCGCCAGGGCGCCCTCGGCGTGCTTGGCCGCCGTGTATCCCCCTCCGCCCGGGTACACGGTCTGCGCCGCGGTCGAGGTGACAACGACGACGTGCGCAGCGGGCGCCTGTCGCAGCACCGGCAGCAGGGCACGGGTCACGCGCAGGGTGCCGAGCACGTTGACCTCGTGCATCCAGCGCCAGTCGTCGAGCGAGGCCTCGGCGACGCGGTCGGTGCCGAGCGCGCCGCCCGCGTTGTTCACCAGCAGCGCGACCTCGCGACCGAGGTCGCCGAGCGCGGCCAGGAGCCCGGCGACCGAGTCGTCGGACGTGACGTCGAGAACAACTGCAGTGCCGTCGATCTCGTCCGCCAGCGTGGCGAGGCGCTCGGCACGGCGGGCGGCGACGACCACGTGCCAGCCGTCCCCGGCCAGGCGGCGGGCCGTGGCCTCGCCGATCCCGCTCGACGCACCGGTGACGACGGCGACCCGGCCGACACCCGGTCCGGCCGCCACCGGAGCGCTGGTCACGCGCGGGCCAGCGACTCGACCGCGAGCTCGCAGTAGGTGGCGGCGCCGTCGGCCAGCACGTCGTCGCTGAACGAGGCGAAGGGGGAGTGGTTGTCGGGGGCGCTCTCGAAGTCCTCGGTCACGCAGGCGCCGAGGAAAAGCATCGCGCCCGGGGCTGCCTGCAGGACGCGGGAGAAGTCCTCCGAGCCGGTGATCGGACGGGGCATCTCGACGAAACGGCCTGCGCCCAGGACCCTCTCGACCAGCGCCCCTGCCTGCGTCACCGAGGCGGGGTCATTGACCGTGACGGGGTACTGACGGGTGAAGACGGCCTCGACCTCGAGCCCGTAGGCCATCGCGGTGCCCTGGCAGAAGCGCACGGTCTCGCGCTCCACGACGGCGAGCACGGCCTCGTCGAAGCAGCGGAACGTGCAGGAGAACCTCGCCTCGTCCGGGATGATGTTGGCCTTGGTGCCGGCGTGGAACTGGCCGACGGTCAGCACCGCGGTGTCGAACGGGTCGACGATGCGTGAGAGCAGGACCTGCAGGCCGGTCACCATCTCCGCGGCGGCGGGGACCGGGTCCTTGGAGCGGTGCGGCGCCGAGCCGTGGCCGCCGGCCCCCTTCACCGTCACGTGCAGCTCGTTGCTCGAGGCCATCATCGGGCCGCCGCGTCCGGCGACGATGCCGCGCGGGGCCAGACCCGACATGACGTGCAGGGCCCAGGCGGCGTCCGGACGACGTCCCGCCACGTCGAGCACGCCCTCGGCGATCATCACGCCCGCACCGTCGAAGCCCTCCTCGCCGGGCTGGAACATGAACACGACGTCGCCGGGCAGCTCGTCGCGGCGCGCGGTCAGCGCGCGGGCCGCGCCGACGAGCATCGAGGTGTGCAGGTCGTGGCCGCACGCGTGCATCTGACCCTCGGTGCCGGAGCGGAAGTCGACATCGACCTGCTCGGCCACCGGCAGGGCGTCCATGTCTCCGCGCAGCAGCACGACGGGTCGCTCGCCGTCGGGCGCGGTGGTGCCGCCGCCGCGCAGCACGCCGGTGATCGAGGTGGTGCCCGTCCCGGTGCTGATCTCGAGGTCGAGCCCCGACAGCGCCTCGAGCACCGTGGCCTGCGTCGTCGGCAGGTGCAGCCCGATCTCGGGGGTGCGGTGCAGCGCGTGCCGCAGCTCGGCGAGGTCGCCGGCCCCGGCGTTGGTGTCGTCGAGGTACGGGCGGTGGGCAGCGGAGTCGGAGGTCATAGGACGTCTCTACCACCGATCGCGCGGAAGCCGACAGCCCGGGGCGCGCGGGGCTACCCTCTGAGCACGGCCCACCGGCGGCCGGCCGCCTGCACCCCTCGGGGACGGTAGACACCGGGGCACGGCAGCACCCCACGATCTGCGACGACCCTCTGACCGGAGTCGGTGCGGACCGGCAGCGCAGGCACCCGGCGAGGGCACCGGCCGAGAGGCACCGTCATGAGCACGTCGAGCACGACCCACCCCAAGCACCTGGCGAAGCGGCTGCGCGCCGCGCTGGCCGAGCAGGGCACCGAGATCGGCCACGGGCACGCCCTCGAGCTGGTGGCCAGGATGCTGGGCCGCCGCGACTGGAACACCCTGGTCGCGGGGCCTCGCGCCGAGGAGCGCGCCGCCCCGGCGCCCGGTGCGATCCCGCTGCTGCGGATCTTCGACACCCGCAAGGCGCTGGAGTTCTACCGCGACTTCCTCGGCTTCGAGGTGGTCTGGGAGCACCGGTTCAGCGACCACGCCCCGCTGTACGCGGAGGTGGTGCGCGACGGCGTCCGGCTGCACCTCACCGAGCACCACGGCGACGCCAGCCCCGGCGCCGCGGTCATCGTCGAGATCGCCGACGCCCGCTCCTTCCAGCGCGAGCTCTTGACCAAGGACTACGAGTACGCCCGCCCCGGTGTGGAGCGCGAGGAGTGGGGACTGGTGGTCACCGTCTCCGACCCGTTCCTCAACCGGCTCATGTTCCTGCAGCCCCTGTCGGACGGACCGGACCGGGTGGCCGACCACGGTGTGCCTAGGCGAGGGTGAGCACGAGGTCGGCCGGATGCGGAGCTGGCAACCACCGCAACGGTTCTCGCTGGACTTCTGGCTCGCCGTGGACGCGGACCACCCGACCCTCCTCGAGGTCGCGTTCGAGCGGGACGACGGCGGGACTCTCCTCACGCTCACCCACGGGGGTTGGACGTCGGGCAACGTCGCCGAACGCGCGAGGTTCTCCGACTGGCCGGTGCTGCTCGAACGGTTCGCCGCCCATGTCAGGACGGGTTGAGGCGCCCCGACGTCGGAGAATCGCGCACGACCGCCTCGACCAGGTCGGCCGCCTCGAGCCCGTCGCTGCAGGTGAACCGGACGTCGTCGCCGGCCCGCCAGGCCTGGGCCCGCCGGCACAGGGTGACGTGCCGGGGCCAGGTGCTGGCGGCGTGGTCGCCGGCCTCCGTCTTGGACAGGATCCGTCCCGTGGTCAGCGTCGCGTGCAATCGGGCCGCCCCGAGGACGTGCCAGGCCACGGCCTCGGGGTTCGCCTCCTGGTCGACAGGTCGGGTGAGCAGCTCCTCGCGCATCCTCGCCGCGGACGGTCCCCAGTAGCAGCGGAGGTTCTGGACCAACCACTGCTGCAACGGTTCCGAGACGTCTGCGACCTCCAGCTCGGCCGGCTCCGGCCCGACGGCGGCGACCGAACCACCCAGCTCGACCCAGGTCACGGGGTTCACCTGGAACGCGCTCCCGTCCAGGTGCAGCACGCCGTCCAGGCTGAAGGGGGTCACCGGTTCCTTGCTGGGCACGGCGGCCAGCCAGGCGACCGGCACGTAGGTGGTGTCGTAGGCGACGCCGACGGCGTCGGGGGAGAGCGCCGCGTGCACGGCACGGAGCGAGGGCGCGTCGGCGGGGACGAGCTCGCGTCCGACGACGGTGACGGTGTCGACGTCGCTGCGTCCCGGTCGGTGGTCGCCAAGAGCCACCGAACCCACCAGGTACACGCCGCGGAGCACCCCGGGAAGGTGCTGGTCGAGCAGCGCCGCGTGCCGCCTCGCCAGCCCGACCGGGTCGAGACCGTTCACGCGTGCTGGTCCAGCGCGCGCGGCAGGTCGCGCATCCGGATCAGGGGTGAGAACAGCACCGGGAACGCCGCGACCACCGCGCCGGCCACGGAGATCCAGAACACCGGCCGGATGCCGAGCTGCGCGCCGAGCAGGCCGCCGACCAGCGCGCCGATCGGCATCGTCCCCCAGACGACGAACCGGATCGAGGCGTTCATCCGACCGAGGAGGGGCTTGGGGCACAGTCGCTGCCGGAAGCTCACCTGCGTGATGTTGTAGACCAGGACGGAGAACGAGAAGCCGAACATGGACAGCGCCAGGGCGAGCATCGGGGGGATCGTCTCGCCGGCGAGGGGGATCAGCGCCGTGAACGGGGCGAACAGCAGGGCGGACAGCGGGATCGTCCGCCCCTCGCCGACCCACCCGCTGATCCGTCTGGTGACGACGGCTCCCAGCAGCCCACCGACCGACCCCAGGGTGAACGCGATACCCAGGTCGCTCTCGTCCAGGCCGAGCTCGCGCAGCGCGAACAGCACCAGCAGCGACCCGGACATCGCGTTGAAGAGGTTGCCGATGGACGTGCAGGCGGCGATCCGCAGCAGCAGCGGCTGCCGCACGACGAACATCAGCCCCTCCTTCACCTCGACCAGGAGAGGACGCCGCTCGGCCTTGGTGGGGGGTGTCTCCACGTGCCGGATCCGGCGGACGAACAGGGCCGATCCGACGAAGCTCACGGCATCGATCGCGATCGTGAGCGGCGCACCGATGGCGCGGATCAGGAAGCCGCCCGTCGCCGGCCCGGCCACCTGCGCGACCGACTGCAGGCCCTGGAGCTTGGCGTTGCCCTCGCTGATCGCCTCGCTGGGGACGAGGTCGGGCAGGTAGCTCTGGTAGGCCACGTCGAAGAACACCGTGCAGGTCCCGACCACGAGCGCCACAACGAACAGGTGGACGAGGGTCAGCAGGTCGAGCGACCACGCGACCGGCAGCGACCCCAGCGCCACGGCCCTCACGAGGTCGGCCAAGATCAGCACCCGCTGCTTGCGCCAGCGGTCGACCCACGCACCGGCCGGCAGGCCGATGACGAGGAAGGCCAGGAACTCGAAGGTGCCGAGCAGGCCCATCTCGAGCTCGTCGGCGCCCAGCTCGCGGACGGCCAGCACCGGTAGCGCCAGGACGGTCAGCTGGGTGCCGACCTGGCTGACGGCGTCGCCGAGGAAGAGCTGGCGGAAGTCGTGCTGACGCAGCAGGCCGCCGCGCACCCGCTTCGGTGCGAGGTCGGTGGGTGGCGTGTCGCCGGGCAGCGTCCCCGCCGCGGGGATGTCGGTCACGAGGCCAGGGTGACCCCACTCATTGGGAGAAGTCAATCACTGATGTCATGAGCGATATCGTGTCCGCGTGAGCAGCCCCCGAGCCGTCCCCGGCGACGCCCAGCCCGTCGCGGCGCCCGAGCTCGAACCTGCCCCGTTCGGCCCCTTGCCGGTGGGCTCGACGCGACAGGTCTGGGCCCGCCGGACACCCGATGACGCCGAGGCCCGGGCGATGGCCTCGTCGCTGCGGCTGCAGATCCTGCGGCTGGCGCTGCACGAGCCGCGCACCAACCAGGAGATCTCGGCAGCCCTCGGTCGCAACCCCGCCACGGTCCTGCACCACGTCCGCACCCTGGTCGACACCGGGTTCCTCATCGAGCAGCACGTGCGCCGCGGGGAGCGTGGGTCCCGCGAGATCCCGTACCTGGCCTCAGGGAAGTCCTGGTACCTCGACGCAGGGGCGGTCACGCCGACCCGCGCCGGCGAGCAGGACCTGCTGCTGCAGACCTTCCTGGACGAGGTGCAGCGGCTGCCACCCGGAGCACTCAGCAGCACCCGCCTGGGCTTCCGGCTCGCAGACGCCGACCGCGAGCGTCTGCTGACCCGCCTGTACGACGTGCTGGACGACCTGGCCAACCACCCGAGCGACCCGGACGGCGAGCCGTTCGGCCTCTACGTCGGCCTGCACCCCGAAGCGCCCTAGCGGACGTCAGGTCGCCGGCCCGCGCGTCCGGCCGGCGGCCCTGCCACGGCCCGGACGAAGCCGGGACGGCCCCAGCCCGCGTCCTCGAAGGCTGCGGCGACGGCGTCCTCGACGGCCTCGGCCGAGGACTCCCTGACCAGCGCCACCGCCGAACCACCGAAGCCACCTCCGGTCATCCGTGCCCCGAGAGCCCCTGCAGAGCCGGCGGTCTCGACCACCAGGTCCAGCTCCGGGCTCGACACCTCGTAGTCGTCGCGCAGGGACGCGTGCGAGGCGGTGAGCAGCGGGCCGAGGTCGGCAGGCCTGCTCTCCTCGAGCACCGCGACGGCTCGCCGGACCCGCTCGATCTCGGTCACGACGTGCCGTACCCGGGGCACCAGGGCGTCGTCGTCCAGCCGCGCCAGGGCGGCGTCCAGGTCGTCGACCTCGCGCAGGGTGGGGACGCCCAGGACCGATGCCGCCCGCTCGCAGTCCGCGCGCCGCGCCGCGTACTCGCTGTCCACCAGGCGGTGCGGAGCCCGCGTGTCGATCACGAGCAGAGCCAGAGCATGTTCCTCGAGGCCCATCGGGACGGGCGCCACGCTGCCGTCGCGGCAGTCGACGAGCAGGGCGTGCCCGGCCACCGAGCGCAGCGACGCGGCCTGGTCCAGCCCGCCGGTGGACGCCTGGGCGACCTCGTTCTCGGCACGCACGCAGGCGGCGGCGAGGCGCGCGCGCCCGGCGTCGTCGGTGGGCAGGTCGAGCAGGTCGGCCAGGGCGATCGCGAGGGAGCACTCCAGCGACGCCGAGCTGGACAGGCCGGCACCCAGCGGCACCGAGCTCGCGACCACGACGTCGGCCCCCGGGACGGCGACGCCGTCCTGTTGTAGGGCCCACAGCACACCGGCCAGGTAGCCGGCCCAGCCGCGCGGCCGGCCCGGCCCGATGTCGTCCAGCACGCCCACCCAGTCGTCGTCGGGCCTGGCCGTGCTGGACAGCCGGACGTGGTGGTCCTCGCGAAGCCGCACGGCGGCGAAGGTGCTGTGCGGTAGCGCGACCGGGAGGCACAGGCCGCCCTGGTAGTCGACGTGCTCGCCGATGACGTTGACCCGGCCGGGCGCGCGCCACACCCCTGACGGGTCCCCGCCCCACACCTGGCCGAACGCCGCGACGACCTCGGCCGACAGGTCGTCGGCGGGGATCTCGGTGCTCATCTCGTGCTCACCCGCGCACCTCGCGCAGCCGGTCCGCGATCCGCTCGGGCGTGGTGTCGTTCACCCACGCCCCCATGCCGGACTCCGAGCCGGCGAGGTACTTCAGCCGTCCCGGGGCGCGCAGCACCGAGAACACCTGCAGGTGGAGCCGTCCGAGCTCGCGCCGGTCGTCGAGCGGCGCCTGGTGCCAGCCCGCGATGTAGGGCAGGACCAGCTCGGCACCGTCGTCGCCGGGGAAGAAGCGGTCCAGTCGCTGCATCAGCTCGAGGTAGACCACGGCGAGCTCGTCGCGCTCGGCCTCGCCCAGCGCCGCGAGGTCCGGCACGTCGCGGTGCGGCGCCAGGTGCACCTCGACCGGCCAGCGGGCCGCCGCCGGCACGTAGGCCGTCCAGTGCTCGCCCGCGAGCACCACCCGGGTGCCCGCGGAGCGCTCGGCGGCCAGCACGTCGGCCAGCAGCGAGCCACCCGTCGCACGCCGGTGCGCCTCGGCCTGCTGCAGCATCAGCGTGGTGCGCGGCGTCACGTACGGGTAGGCGTAGATCTGGCCGTGCGGGTGGTGCAAAGTGACGCCGATCTCGCGTCCGCGGTTCTCGAACGGGAACACCTGTCGCACAGCCGGGTTCGCGGAGAGCTCGGCAGTACGGTCGGCCCACGCCTCGACGACGGTGCGCACCCGGTGGGGCGTCAGGTGGCCGAAGGAGGTGGCGTGGTCGCTGGAGAAGCAGATCACCTCGCACCTGCCACCGGCGGGCTCGACCGGCCAGAGCGACTGGCCGTCGACGAGCCCGGACGCGGCGGCGGGGGAGGACGAGAAGGACGGGAACCGGTTCTCGAAGACGACGACGTCGTAGTCCTCGCTGGGCACCTCGGAAGGGACGGTGCCGCGTCCGCTCGGGCAGAGGGGGCACTCGTCGGCGGGCGGCATGAAGGTGCGGTTCATCCGGTGCGCCGCGATCGCGACCCACTCACCGGTGAGCGGGTCGAGCCGCATCTCGCCGGCCTGCTCGGCCGGGCCGAGGTCGCGGGTGTCGTGCACCTCGCGCTCGACGCTGCCGTCGGCGTACGGGGCGCGGTCGTCGAAGTAGACGATCTCGCGGCCGTCTGCGAGCCGGTGGCTCGAGCGGCGCACTGCGCGGGTCGAGGTGGCGCTCATGCCGTCTGCTCCTGGGGGGTGCTGGCCTGTGCCACGACCACGCGGTCCAACCGCTCGGACAGGACGTCGTGCGCACCCGGGGGCAGACCGGAGTCGGTGACGAGGACGTCGACCTCGTCGAGGCTGACGATCGTGGTGAGGGCCACGACCCCCCACTTGCTGCTGTCGGCCGTGACGACCACCTGGCGGGCGCAGCCGATCAGGGCGCGGTCGGTGTCGCCCTCCACCATGTTCGGTGTGGTGAGGCCGGCCCGCAGGTCGATGCCGTGCACGCCCATGAAGAGCCAGTCGACGTGCAGGCCCTGGAGGGAGCCGACGGCGACGGGGCCGACGAGGGCGTCGGAAGGGGTGCGGACCCCCCCGGTGAGGATGACCGTCATGTCGGCTCGCTTGTCCTCGTGCAGCAGCTGAGCCACCGGGATGGAGTTGGTGATGACGGTGAGCTGCTCGACGTGCCGGAGCAGCCGCGCGACCTCGTAGGTGGTGGTGCCGGCCGAGATCGCCACGGCCGCTCCCGGTTCGACCAGGCGAACGGCCTCGCGGGCGATCGCCACCTTCTCCGTGATCTGCAGCGTGGACTTCGCGACGAAGCCGGGCTCCTCCGCGCTGCGCCCGCCCGCCGCCGTGACGCCGCCGTGCACCCGCGCCACCAGGCCGCGCTGGGCCAGGGCGTCGATGTCGCGCCGGATCGTCATGTCGGAGACGCCGAGCAGGTCGACCAGCTCCGACACCCGAGCGGCACCGTGGACCGCCACCTGCTCCAGGATGCGGTCCTGCCGCTGGCTGGCCAGCACGGTCACGTCTCTCGCACCACGGCCACCGCACCGGCCGGCAGCGTCCAGGCGCCCTGCACGGACGCGTCGGTGACCAGGTCGTGGCCGTCGAGGTGCACGGTGGCATCCTCGCCGTGATTCACCAGGAACGTCCAGCGTCCCGTGTCGCCGGCGCGCTGGACCACCTCGACGGCGCCCTCTGTGCGTACCGGGGCCGCGACACCTGCTGCGGCGCAGACCCGGTCGACCAGCGCGCGGGTGCCGGCCGGGTCGAGCCGCGTGCTGCTGTACCAGGCGCCGCCCTCGCCGACGGCGTTCCGCGTCAGGGCCGGGCCGCCGGCCAGCGGGCCGTCGGCGTAGCGGGCCAGCACCTCGGCCCCGTCGGCCTGGATCAGCTCGGACCACAGCTCGCCCGTGCTGCCG
>JBBQSN010000001.1:0-71012 GCA_038213835.1 Actinomycetales bacterium | reverse complement strand
GGTCCTGCTCCTGACCGGGCCGGCACTGGTGGGCGACCCGACGGCGCTCGGCCGGCCGGCGGGGGTGCCCGCGCGGGTCCGGTGGCCGGACCTGGCGCTGGTGGCGCTGCTGGGTGCCGTGTTCGCTGCCCTTCCGGTCCTCGCGCGCGACCCGGCCGGACGGCGCAGCGTCGCCGCCCGGATGCGGTTCGAGGAGCCGGCGTGAGCGGGGAGGCGGCATGACGACCGCGACGGCGAGCCTGCTGGGACGGCACCTCGGCACCGACAGGGCGGCAGGGGCCGCCGTGGCGGTCGTCGTCCTGGCCGCCTCGTTCCTCGGGGCGGCGGTGCCGCGCGCCCTGGACGACCTGGCCACCGAGGGGCTGCGCGGCACCATCGACCAGGCGGCGACCCTGGACCGCGACCTGCTGTCGGTGTCGTCCGGCCAGCCGCCGGTCACCTACGGCAGCACCGGTGACGCCACGCTGCCGTTCCGGCAGCTGCTCGACGACGTGCAGCAGTCGCTGGGGCCTCGGCTCGCGGCGTCCTCGCTGGGGGTGGTGGGCACGGTCCGGTACCGCGACGTGCGGGCGCTCGGGATCAGCCCGGAGCTGCCGGACGAGACCGACACCTCGCTGTTCAACCCGACGGTGCTCACCGACCCCACCGACGTCGCCGACCCCGGGTTCGCGACCCGGGTGCGGTACGTGGCGGGGGAGCCGCCGCGCACCTTCGAGGCGGATCGGGTCCCGGGGTCCGTGGTCCCGCCCGCGCTGCCTGCCGGTCCGGCTGACGGCACCACCACGGGGCATCCGGGCCGGCCAGGCGAGCGAGCTGTTCGAGGAGGTCCGACGGATCGAGGGCGAGGTCTTCGTCGTCCCGCACCCGACCGGTCTGGGCGTCGACTACTTCGTGACCCCGACCCCGGACGTCCGGCTCAGCGGCGGCCTGGACGGTCTCGTGCTGGACCACCTGCGCCAGCGGCGGACGTCCACGGCCGTGGTCTCGCTGGTGGCGGCCGGGATGCTCGGGGTGACCCTCGCGGTGCTGACCCTGGCGGCCCGGCTGGTGGTGGAGCGCCGGCGCAGGTCGCTGTCGCTGCTGGTGGCACGAGGAGGCTCGAGCCGGCAGGTGGTCGCCGTCTCGCTGGTCGAGGGTTCGCTGCTCGGCCTGCCCGCGGCCGGGCTGGGGGCCGCCGTGGCGACCTGGTCGGTCCCCGGGGAGCCCGGGGCGGCGGGGTGGGCTCTGCCGGTCGTGCTCGGACTGGCGCCCGTGCTGCTGCTCCCGGTGCTGGCCGCCGTCGGCACCCGCGACGGCGGCGCGCAGGGGCTGCGCGGCCGCCGCCGGGACAGCGACACCGGCCTGGCCGCGATCCGCTCGGGGTCGGGCCGCCGCCGGCTCGTGGTCGAGGGCGTCCTGCTGGTCGCCGCCGCGGCCGCCGTGCTCATCCTTCGCCAGCGCGGTGTCGACCTGCCGGAGCCGCCGCCGGACGGCGCGGTGTCCCCGGCGGCGCTGCGGACCTCGCCGGACCCGCTGCTCGCCGCGGCGCCGCTGCTCAAAGGCCTGGCGACGGCGGTGCTGGTCGCCCGGTTCGCACCCGTCCCGCTGCGCTGGGTGGCCGGTCGCGCGGCCCGGCGCCGGGGCGCCGTCACCTTCCTCGGTGCCGCCAGGGCCGGCCGCGACCAGGTCGCCGGGACGCGGCCGTTGCTGGTCGTCCTGCTGGCGATCTCGACCTGCGTCCTCGGCGTGGTCGTGTCGGGGACCTCGCAGCGGGGACTGCGCACGGCGTCGTGGGAGGACGTCGGCGCGGAGGCGCGGATCACCTCGCTGGGGATGACCGCCGAGGAGGTGGCAGCCGGGGCCGAGGTGGCCGGGGTGGACGGCATCGCCGCCGTCACGGTCTCGCGCGGTCAGGTCGAGGCGGCCACGCGCGAGGGGGCGGTCGAGGTGTTCGCCGCCGAGCGGCCGCGCTCGCGGCGGTGCAGCGGACCGTACCGGGTGCCCCCCCCCCGCTGCCGGGGACCCTCGCGTCCGCCGGCGGCGGCCGTGTCCCGCTCGTGGTGTCGCCCCGGGTCGCCGCGGTCGGCGAGGAGGTGAGGCTCACCTCGGGCGGCTTCTCCCTGGACGCCGTGGTCGTCGGCACCCAGGACCGGCTGGTCTCGCTGTCGGGGACGGGCGCGTGGGTGCTGGCCGACCCCCGTGCGCTCGAGGCCGCCGACTTCCGGTTCCCGCTGCCGCGGATCGCGCTCGTCGACCTCGACCCGGACCTCGCCGAGGCGCGGGGCGCCGAGGCCGACGCCGTGCGGAAGGGGCTGCGGACGGCCCTCGGCACCGGCTCGCCGCTGCGCACCCGCGCCGACGCCGAGGAGAGCATCGCCCAGCGGCCGCTGGTCGCGGGGACGCTCGGGTCGTTCGGGTACGCCGCGGCGCTGTCGGCGGCGCTCTGCGCGCTCGCGCTGCTGCTGACCCTGGTGGCGGCGGCGGCCGAGCGGGTCCGGCTGCTGTCGCGGTTGCGCACCCTCGGTCTGGACGGCCGCCAGTCGGGGGCGCTGGTCGCGTGGGATGCGGCGCCGGTCGTGGTGCCGGGCGTCCTGGTCGGCCTCGTGGTGGGCGTCGGTGTCACCCTGGCGATCTACCCGGCGCTCGACCTGCGCAGCTTCACCGGCGGCCGGGACCGTGCGGGGCTCGCGCTCGACCTCGGGCTGCTGGTCTGGAGCGTCGGCGGCGTGCTGGTCGCCAGCGCCCTGGCCGTCGTCCTGGCGGTCCTGACCGGCTCCCGTGCCAGGCTCGGCGCGGTCCTTCGAGTAGGAGACCAGACATGACGGCAGCGCATGCGGACGTGGTGGTCGGGGGCGTCGCAGGAGCACAGGTCCCCGCAGTGCGGTGCGAGAACCTGGTGCGCATCTTCAGCGTCGACGGCGGCCAGGGCGAGGCCCGGGTCGAGGTGGGGGCGCTGCAGGGCCTCGACCTGCACGTCGACAGCGGCGAGCTGGTCGCCATCGTCGGGGCGTCCGGCTCCGGCAAGTCGACCCTGCTGACGATCCTGTCCGGGCTGGACACCCCCAGCGCCGGCTCGGCCCGGGTGGCCGGGCACGACCTGCTCGCGATGGGGCGTGCCGAGCGGGTGCGGTACCAGCGGCACACGGTTGGGTTCGTCTGGCAGCAGGCGGCGCGCAACCTGCTGCCGTACCTGAGCGCCGCCCAGAACGTCGCGGTGCCGATGGCGGTGACCCGGATGCGCCGGCCCGAGCGGCGCGAGCGGGTGCACCACCTGCTGGACCTGCTCGGCGTCGGCGAGCAGGCCGACCGGCGCCCGTCCCAGCTCTCCGGCGGGCAGCAGCAGCGGGTCGCGATCGCGGTCGCGCTGGCCAACTCCCCGCAGGTGCTGCTCGCCGACGAGCCGACCGGCGAGCTCGACTCGGCGACCTCGGACGAGGTGTTCGCCGCCTTCCGGGAGGCCAACCGCGAGCTCGGGGTGACGGTCGTCGTGGTCACGCACGACCAGGCGGTCTCGGACCAGGTGCAGCGCACCATCGCGATCCGTGACGGCCGCACCTCCTCGGAGGTGCTGCGGCGCACGGTGGTGTCCGACTCGGGCGAGGAGCAGCACGTCGCCGAGGAGTTCGCGGTGCTCGACGCCGCCGGCCGGCTCCAGCTGCCGCGCGAGTTCGTCGCGGCGCTGCAGCTGGAGCGTCGGGTCCGGCTCGCACTCGACCCGGACCACATCCAGGTTCGACCGGAGGTCCAGGCACTCGCGCAGGTTGCGCCCGCCGCCGAGCCACCCGGGGAGCAGGCGCGCGGACGGCACCGCGGCGTCGGCCGCGAGGAGGGGGAGGGTCGTGGCTGACGGGCCGCTGGTGCACGCCGAGGACGTCGACAAGAGCTTCGGCCAGGGTCAGGCCGCGGGGCACGCGCTGCGCTCGGTCTCGCTCGAGGTCGGGTCAGGGCAGCTGGTGGTGGTCAGGGGCAGGTCGGGGTCGGGCAAGACCACGCTGCTCAACTGCCTCGGGGGCCTGGAGACCCCGGACGCCGGGTCGGTGCGGATCGACGGCCAGGACCTCGCGACGATGGGCGCGGCCGACCTGGTGCAGCTGCGCCGGCACCGGATCGGCTACGTGTTCCAGTCCTTCGGGCTGCTGCCGATCCTGTCGGCCGGCGAGAACGTCGGCGTCCCGCTGCGGCTGGCGGGCCGCGCGCCCGCCGAGCGCGACGCCCGGGTGCTCGAGCTGCTCGACCTCGTCGGGCTCGCCGGACACGCGAACCAGCGGCCCTACGAGCTCTCCGGCGGTCAGCAGCAGCGGGTGGCGATCGCGCGCGCCCTCGCGAACGAGCCCGCGGTCCTGGTGGCCGACGAGCCCACCGGCCAGCTCGACACCGCGACCGGCCAGGCGGTGATGGACCTGCTGCGCGAGCTGGTGCACACCCGCCGGCTCACGGCCGTGGTGGCCACCCACGACCCCGTGATGGTGGCGATGGCCGACCGCGTGGTCGAGCTCGCCGACGGCGCGGTGGTCGCCGACACCGCCGCCTGACCCCCCGGGTTCCGGTCTTCACCGCACCTCCACGGGATCGGCCCGAACCCGGCCCGGCTCGTCCGCCGACCGCACCTGGTGGAGTCCCTACCGTCATCGCATGACCGACGCCACGCACCCGGCCGCCGCGCCCGGGCCCACGCCGCAGCCGTACCGATCGCCGGTGCCCGGCCCCGTCCGCGGAACCCACCCCGTGCCGTACGGCACTGTGTCGCAACCGGTCCCGGTGCAGCCGTCGCGGCTGCAGGTGGCCCTCGACACGTTCTGGCAGGGGCAGTCGGTCCCGGCTCCCCCGCTCGTCCTCGGCCTCGGGGTCGGGGTAGCGGTGGTCGGCGCCGGGCTGCTGGTCGGCCACGACCTCGGCGTCGGTGCGGCGGTCGCCGGCCTGCTGCTGTGGGCGCCCGCGGTGCCGGCGCTGGTGCGGCGCCGGGCCGTGTCGGCGCTCCTGGCCGCGGCCCTGTCGGTGGCGCTGGTGGCGGTCCTCGCCGTGCGCAGCGCGCCGTGGGTGCTGGCGCTCTGCCTGGTCGCCGCGGCGGCGACCGGTGCGGTCTCGGCGGTGCAGGCCCGCTCGGCCCCCGCCATCTGGCTGGCGCTCCCGTCGTGGGGCGCGGGCGTGCTCCGCTCGCTGCCCTGGTCGGTGCGCGGTCTGCGCGCCCTCGGCGGCGGCCGCCGCGGCCGGTTGCTCGCGGTGACCCGCACGGCGCTGGTCACGCTGGCGCTGCTGCTGGTCTTCGGCCTGCTGTTCGCCAGCGCCGACGCCGTGTTCGCCAGCTTCCTCCCGCGGCTGGACGTCTCGGACCTGCCCGGCCAGGCGGTCGTGGCCGTGCTGCTGCTCGTGGGAGCGACCACGCTGGCGCACCTCGCCGCCGCACCCCCGTCCTGGACCCGGGTGGCGCTGCCGGCCGCGAAGCCGTCGCGCCGCTGGGAGTGGACCGCCCCCGTCCTGGCCCTGGACGTCCTGGTGCTCGCCTTCGTCGCCGTGCAGGTCGTCGCGCTGGTGGGAGGCGACTCCTACGTGCGCGCCACCGCCGGCCTCACCTACGCCGAGTACGCCCGGCAGGGGTTCGGGCAGCTGGTCGCGGCCACCGCGCTGACGCTGCTCGTCGTCGCCTACTCGGCCCGGACGGCACCACGGACGACACCGGGTGACCGGCTGCTGTCGCGCGCCGTCCTCGGCGTGCTGTGCCTGGCCACCCTCGGCGTCGTGGTGTCGGCGCTCGGGCGGATGGACCTGTACGTCGACGCCTACGGGCTCACCCGGTTGCGGCTCCTCGTCGTGGTGACCGAGATCGCGATGGCCGTGGTCCTGCTGCTGGTGCTGGCTGCCGGGATCCGGTGGCGCGGGACCTGGCTGCCGCTCGCGGTCGTCCACGTCTGCGGCCTGGCCGTGCTCGGTCTCGCCGTGGTCAATCCGGACGCCCAGATCGTCCGGTACAACGTCGCGGCCTCCGGGTCGTCGACGGCGACGGGCCTGGACGTCTCCTACCTCCAGGACCTGTCGGCCGACGCGGTGCCGGCGGTCGACGACCTCGACGGGCCGCTGCGCACCTGCCTGCTCGCCTCGGTCCGGGTCGAGGAGCCGACCGATCCGGCCGGGTGGAACCTCGGTCGCCAGCGGGCCTGGGACGTCGTGGGGGCGCAGGCCGGCCCGGCCGGCGGGAGCGATCCCGCACGGTGCGCCGGCGAGCTTGCGTCACCCTGAGGCGCCACTGACTGAGATGCCACTGACTGAGACGCGGTGCCCGGCATTTGGGCACCTCCGAGGCGGGGTGGAAGGATCGAGGTGCCCGACCCAGGGCAGACCCGGATCAGACCCAGATCAGCACGAGGAGTCCCGATGCCCATCGCCACCCCCGAGGTCTACGCCGAGATGCTCGAGCGGGCCAAGGAGCAGTCCTTCGCCTACCCGGCCATCAACGTCACCAGCTCGCAGACCCTGAACGCCGCGATCCGTGGGTTCGCCGACGCCGGCAGCGACGGCATCGTCCAGGTCTCCACCGGCGGGGGCGAGTACCTGTCCGGCCCGTCGATCAAGAACATGGTCACCGGCTCGATCGCCCTGGCCGCGTACGCGCACGAGGTCGCGAAGAACTACGGCGTCAACATCGCGCTGCACACCGACCACTGCCCGAAGGACAAGCTCGACGGCTTCGTGCGCCCGCTGCTCGCGCTGAGCCTCGAGCGCAAGAACTCCCTGGGCACGCCGTGGTTCCAGTCGCACATGTGGGACGGCTCCGCCGTGCCGCTGGAGGAGAACCTCGAGATCGCCGCCGAGCTGCTGGAGCGGTGCGCGGCCGCTGACGTCGTGCTCGAGATCGAGGTGGGCGTCGTCGGAGGCGAGGAGGACGGCGTCGACAACGAGATCAACGACCAGCTCTACACGACCCCGCAGGACGCCGTCGCGACCGTGCGCACCCTCGGCGCGGGCGAGAAGGGGCGGTACCTCACCGCCCTCACCTTCGGCAACGTCCACGGCGTGTACAAGCCGGGCAACGTCACCCTGCGCCCGGAGATCCTGCAGCAGGCGCAGGCCGCGGCCGCCGCCGAGCTGGGTCTGGGCCAGGACGCCAAGCCGTTCGCCCTGGTCTTCCACGGCGGCTCCGGCTCCACCGCGCAGGAGATCTCCGACGCGGTCGACTACGGCGTGGTGAAGATGAACATCGACACCGACACCCAGTACGCGTTCACCCGCCCGGTCGTCGAGCACATGCTCCGCAACTACGACGGCGTGCTCAAGCTCGACGGCGAGGTCGGCAACAAGAAGCAGTACGACCCGCGCGCGTGGGGCAAGGCGGCCGAGGCCGGTCTGTCCGCCCGGGTGGTCGAGGCCTGTGAGAACCTGCGCTGCGCCGGGACCTCGGTCTCCGCCTGAGGGGCTCCACCCGTTCTGCTGCCCGACGGGCGGCGGCGTCGCTCAGGTGGCGTCGTCGCCCGTCGGCGTCTCGGGGGTCGAGGCCCCGACGGCGGGCTCCTCGAGGTCGACCAGGGCGCCGATCGCGGTGATCTCGAGCAGGAACCGCACGTGGTCCGGTGGGTCGAGCAGCACCGGTCGTCCGACGCCCGCGACGGCCACCCGGGCCATGAACGAGACGCCGGTGGAGTCCATGAACGTGACGTGCCGGGTGTCGACCCGCACCGCCCTGCCGGTCTCGCGCACCTCGGTGGCGGCCTCGACGAGGTCGGCGGCCAGGGTGGCGTCGACGTCGCCCGCCAGCACCACCAGGGTGCGGTCGTCGTCGAGCAGCACCGAGACGCTGCCGGGCTCGCGGCGCCTCGCGGGAGCAGCGGCGGGTCGTTCGGTCGTGGCGGTGCTGCCCGGCTCGTCCCGGAGGTCGAGCGGTGCCCGGTCCTGGCTGCTGTTAGCGTCGCTCACGCGTGCTGCTCCGGGGGGTTCGCATGGTCGTGTGTCGGTCGTCCTGCGGTGACGCCGGTGTCGGGTGACGTCCTGCGTCGGTGCTGTTCTACCGCACCGCCGGTCCCCTGACACCGCCGGTGCCGCTCGAAGTGGAGGGTGAGGCAGCCGTGTCCGGAACGCGGGACCGCTCAGGCCCCTGCCCGTGAGCGGCGAGGTCGTGGCCGCGGTCCTTCTCGTCGACCTCACGACGATGGCGGTGCTGGACGCGAACCAGGGTGGGCTCGCGATGCGCCCCCAGGGTCGCCTGCCCGCGCCGCTGGACGGGTGGGGCGACGACGCGGGCCTGCTCGGTGCCGACGACCGGCCGCTGTCCAGCGCGGTGCTCGCGTCCGTCGCGAGGGGTGGGTTCGCCATGATGGTGCAGCGCCGCGGGGGCCCCGACCTCGACGAGGCCGACCCGCAGAGCACCCAGGTGCTCTGGCTGACCGGCCTTACTCTCTCGCTGTCCGACCGGGCCCTGGCGTCGTCCCCGCCGCAGGAGCGGGCCCTGCTCGTCCTGCTGGAGGTGAGCGACACCGAGGGCACGCTGGCGGACGCCGTCGGCGTGCAGTCCGACGTCACCACCGGTGTCGACGCCGAGCGCAGCCGCGAGCTCGCGGTCTCGAGCGAGCGGCGCGCGAGATCGCAGCTGGCCCTGCTGGCCGACGTCGGCGAGGCGATGACCCAGATCGACCCCCGGCAGGCCCTGCAGCGGCTGGTCGAGGTGCTCGCGCGAGCCGGGAGCTGGTGCGCCGCCCTGGAGGTGGAGGACGAGGTCACCGTCGTGGCGGCCTCCGGCATCAACCTGGGCCGAGGCGGTCGGTACCGGCTGCTGCGCCCCGCAGGGGCGGCCGCGCCGGACCCGGTGGGCGACCTCGTGACGGGCGCCGTGCAGGGGCTGTTGGAGCTCGGCCCCCCGCAGACCTATCCGGAGGGCTCGCTGAGCCGCTGGGTAGCCGCCCAGCTCGACGCCGAGGGCGCGCCGGGGCCGTGGATGGTGCTCCCGACCCCCGGCCGCCGAGACGTCCTCGGGCTGATCGTCCTGGGCGTGGCGCACCTGCCGCTGGCCCACGAGGAGAGCGAGCTGCTCCTCGAGGTGGCGCGCCGCGCCGGCCTGTCGCTGGACAACGCCCGGTTGTACGCCCGTGAGCACCTGGTCGCGGAGACCCTGCAGCGCAGCATGCTGCCGGCGGTGGACCGGGTCCCGGGCCTCGACGTCTGGTCGTTCTACACCACTGGCATCCAGCACGCCCAGGTCAGGGGCGACTGGTACGACGTCATGCGCCTGGACGACGGCACGGTCGGCCTGGTGATCGGCGACGTCGTGGGCCACGACATCGAGGCGGCCTCGGCGATGGGCCAGCTGCGCTCGGTCGTGCGCGCCTACTCCGCGGGCGGTGACGATCCGGGGTCGGTGCTGATGCAGGTCGACCAGCTCGTCGACGGCATGCGGATCACCCGCAGCGCGGGTCTGGTCTACGCGAACCTGGTCGACGACGGCGCCGGCAGCTGGGAGATGAGCTGGGCACGCGCCGGCCACCTGCCGCCGATCGTCGTGCACGCTGGCCGCGCCACGGCGCTGATGGGGGCCGGGGGCCCGATGGTGGGTTCGGTGAACGTCCGGCGCGAGTCCGACGAGCTGCTCCTCGTCCCGGGCGACGTGCTGGTCCTCTACACCGACGGCCTGATCGAGCGACGGACCCGTCCGATGAAGACGGGCCTGGAGCGGCTGCTGGAGATCTGCGGCGACCTGGACGTCAACGACGCGGCCGGCATCGGCGAGCGGCTGCTGGCCGAGCTCGGCGAGGAACCGGAGGACGACATCGCCCTCGTGGTCCTGCGCGTGCCCGTGCCGGGCGAGCCGGTCGAGGCGGGGAGCGGGAACCGGTCGCGCCGCTGGCAGCTCCCGGGGGAGGCGTCCTCGATCCCGCGGGCCCGGGCGCTGACCACCCAGGTGTGCTCCCTGTGGGGCCTGCGGCAGGAGCGGCACGCCGAGCTGGTCGTCTCCGAGCTGGTGGCGAACGCGGTGCTGCACGGCCACGGCACGGTCACCCTGCACCTGCGCGAGGCCGCCGACGCCGGGCTGCGGATCGAGGTGGGCGACGCCAGCCCGACCCCGCCCCGTCGGGTCGACGGGCACCAGGACCGCACCGGCGGCTACGGACTCACCGTGGTCGGCACCGTGGCGCAGTGGGGCTGGCGGGCCGAGAGCACCGGCAAGGTGGTCTGGGCGGTCGTGCCGTCCGAACCGATCTGACCAGCACGGATACATCGAGGTCGCCCACGACGCCGATCGTCGTCGTACCGGTCGACGTCGAGATCTCGAGCACGGGCCCGTCCTCGCTCCGACCAGGCGGCCGATCCGGTGACCGGACGCCTGACCGACGGGCCGGGGTGACCCCGACGGTCGTCGTCCGCGAGAATGAGGGGCATGAGCGAGCAAAGCGAGCAGATCATCGGACACAGCCCCCGGGGCATCGCGAGGGACGAGCAATGAGCCACGACAACCTGCTCGGCGGAACCCCTCCCACCCGGCTGACCGAGGGCCCCGAGGCCGCGGTCGCCGCGCAGCTCTCCGGCGGTGCCACGCCCGCCGAGGCAGCGGCCGACCACCCGGCCGCGAGCCTGGCCTGGGCGGCGCTGGCCGACGGCGCCTGGGCGCGCGGTGAGACCGTGGAGTCCTACGCGTACGCACGGGTGGGGTACCACCGGGGCCTGGACGCCCTGCGCCGCTCCGGGTGGCGCGGGCACGGACCCGTGCCCTGGGACCACGTCCCGAACCAGGGCTTCCTTCGGGCGCTGCACGCGCTCGGCCGTGCGGCCGCCGAGATCGGCGAGACCGAGGAGGCGGACCGCTGCCGCACCTTCCTGGACGACTGCGACCCCCGGGCCCGTGGGGCGATCGGGGCCTGAGCCGCCCTGCGCGGTCTCGTCCTCGCCGCTGCCGCAGAAGTCCTGCGCCTCGTGCGGTCGCGCGATCCGGTGGCGCAAGAAGTGGGAGCGCGACTGGGACGAGGTGCGCTGGTGCAGCGACGGCTGCCGGCGCCGGGGCGTGACGGCCCAGGACACCGCGCTCGAGCGAGCGGTCCTGTCGCTGCTGGGCCGACGCGCGGTCGGTGCCACCGTCTGCCCGTCCGAGGCGGCCCGGGCGGTGGGCACCGAGGACACCTGGCGCGACCTGATGGAGCCGGCCCGCCGCGCGGCGCGGCGCATGGTGGCGGCCGGCGAGGTCGAGATCACGCGGGGCGGCATGATCGTCGACCCGTCCACGGCGAAGGGGGCGATCCGGATCAGGAAGGTCCGGTGACGGCGGGCGGTACCACGAGGTGCCAGGCCCTCGGGACGACCCGCCAGCTGCGGCTGAGCACCGGCTCGCTGATCTCGCCGTCGGCGTTGGCCTGGAACGGTTCGGAGTCCAGCGACTCGACGAGCAGGTCGGTGCCGCGGGCCGTGACGGTGTCGTCGCGGTCGACGTGGGTGCCGGCCCGCACCGAGGCGGCGTAGCCGAACCGGGTGACCGGTCCGGTGGCGGTCGAGACGGTGACGTCGACCGCGCCGTCGAACGGGTCGGCGTCGGGCGACAGCGGCGTGCCCGCCCCCACGCTGGTGCCGATCCCGGCGGCGACCAGCAGGGTCGGGCCCTCGTGCAGCACCGTCCCGTCGAGGGTGATCCGCAGCTCGCGAAGGCCCGAGGTGACCCCGGCAGCGAGCGCACCCGCCGGGTAGGCGACCTTGCCGAGGCCGACCTTGCCGAGGTGCTCCTTGGCCCGCGCCGCCAGCGCACCTGCCTGCGCGCCGATGCCCACGTGCACCGCGTTGACGACCACACCGCCGACGTCGTCGACGAGCAGCTCGACGTCGCGGCCGCTGCTGCTGAGCGCGAGGGCGACCGCGCTGCCGACGTCGTCCAGCGGGAGCTCGAGGGTGCGGGCGAGGTCGTTGCCGGTGCCGGCCGGCACCAGCGCGATCGGACCGACCTCGCGCAGCAGGCCCAGGTCGTGCAGGCACTGGGCCACCGCGTGCACGGTGCCGTCGCCGCCGACCACCACGACCCGGCGGCCGTCGGCGGCCAGCAGGGCGTCGCGGAGCTGCTCGTCGCTCTCGGGATGCACGACGACGGCGTCGGCGGAGCGCTGCAGCACCTCGACCGCCCGGGCGGCGGTGCCGTCGCCGCCCGCGCGGGGGTTGGCCAGCACGAGCACGCGGCTGCGGCCGGGGTCGGGGGTCACGGCCACCAGTGTGGGGCCAGGCACCTCGTCGCCCGACCGGCTACCTGGCACGATCAGGCCGTGGCAGGCAGCGACGTCGTGGTGGTGGGTGCCGGGGTGGTGGGCGGCTCGGTCGCGCTCGCGCTGGCCAGGCGCGGGTTCGGGGTGGTGGTCGTCGACCGCGGACCCGGCCCGGGGTACGGCTCCACGAGCGCCTCGAGCGCGATCGTGCGGTTCAACTACTCGACCCACGCCGGTGTCGCGCTGTCGTGGGACGCCCGCGCGGCGTGGCGGGTCTGGACCGACCACCTCGGCCACCGCGATCCGGACGGCACCGCCTCGTTCACCCGCACCGGCCTGGTCATGCTCGACGTCGAGGACCTGCCGTGGCAGCGCAGCTCTGTATTGTTCGACGAGGTGGGTGTGGCGCACGAGCACTGGGACGCAACGACTCTGGGTGCGAGGCTCCCTGCGGTGGACACCGGTCGGTGGTTCCCGCCCCGGCCGGTGACGTCCGAGGAGTTCTTCGACGACGCGTCCGGCGCGCTCGGAGCGATGTGGACGCCGGACGCGGGCTACGTCGACGACCCGCGGCTGGCGGCAGCGAACCTGGTGCGGGCCGCGCAGGCGCACGGCGCGAGCACCCGGTTCGGCCGGTCGGTCACGGCGCTCGAGCGGGTGGCGTCCGGGTGGCGGGTCGCGCTGGAGGGAGGCGAGACGCTCGAGGGCGACGTCGTGGTGAACGCGGCCGGACCGTGGTCGACGCGCTTGAACGAGATGGCCGGCGCCGGAACCGATTTCACGGTCGACGTCCGGCCGATGCGGCAGGAGGTGCACCAGGTGCCGCTGCCCGCCGAGCTTGTCGGGTCGTCCGGTGCCCCGATCGTGGCCGACCTCGACCTCGGGACCTACCTGCGACCGGTCGGTTCGCACGGGCTGCTCGTGGGCGGCACCGAGGCTGCCTGCGACCCGTTGGAGTGGCTCGACGACGCCGATGCCGCCGACCTGCACCTCACCCGGGAGCGCTACGACGCCAACACGCTCCGAGCCGCCCGCCGCCTGCCGGCTCTGCGCGTGCCGAACCGGCCCAGCGGGATCGTCGGGGTCTACGACGTGGCCTCGGACTGGACGCCGGTGTACGACTGCACGGACCTGCCCGGGTACTACGTGGCGATGGGGACCAGTGGCAACCAGTTCAAGAACGCGCCGTTGGTGGGCGAGCTGATGGCCGCCGTGGTCGAGGCGGTCGAGGGCGGCCACGACCACGACCGCGACCCGGTCCGGTTCACGCTGCCGTACACCGGGAACCAGATCGACCTCGGGTCGTTCTCCCGGCTGCGCGAGCGCAACGCCGCGTCGTCGGGCACCGTCTTCGGCTGATCCGGCCGCACCCGTGCGGGCACCGCGTCAGCAGCCGTCATCGGTGAAGACGCACAGGTCAGGCGCGAGCTCGTCGAGGGCGGCGCGGTACGCGACCACCGCGCTGGGGTCCGGGTCCGGGTAGCCGGCCTGCCACTCGGCGTACCCGCCGCTCACCGCGACCGACGAGCCCTGCCGGACGGCCAGGGTGTAGTCGCCGCCCAGGCTGTAACCGCCCTCGGGCACCGGGTAGGACTGCACGACCATCAGCGACTCGGCCCAGTCGCCCTCCACGGTCTGCAGCGAGACCGCGGCGACGTCCTCGAGCGGGTCGCCCGGCCCGGCGCAGGCCTCGGTCGCGGTGCGCATGACGCCCAGGAAGGCCGCAGCCTCGTCGGCGGAGGGGAACACGAGCAGGCTCTGGTGGCGGGAGTCCTCGAGGCCGTCGAACCCGATCCGGCGGAAGTCGGACGTGCCGGCGGCCGAGACCTGGCTGCCGCAGGGCTGGTACGTCCAGCCGCGGGAGGTCCAGTCCTCGTCGCCCTCGGCGGGCAGGGTCAGCCCGGCCGGGATCGAGGTCGGTACCGGCTCGTCCGGCGCGGCGGTCGACGTCGCGGCCGTGGAGCCGGACCCGCTCGGCGAGCCACCGGAGCCCTCGGTCGGCGTGCCGCTGTCGGTGGGGGTGCCGCTGTCGGTGGGGGTGCCGCTGTCGGTCGGCGTCGGGGTCGCCGGCTCCGACACCGAGGGGCCGGGGCCGGGTGTCGTGCTGGTGGGCTCCTCGCCGCGCGTGGCGAGCCAGACCACGAGCGCCACCACCAGCAGCAGGGCGATCGCCCCCGCCACCAGCAGGGGCGTCCGACGGCCGGACGGCTCGTGCGGCCCGTCGGTGGTGACCTCCGTGACGACGCTCTGCGCTGCGTTCGTCGGCACCGGACCAGCCGCAGGCGGGCCCGCGGCGAGCGCAGGGGCGGCCGGGTCGATCGGGTCCCCGCCCGTGACCGGCACGGCGACGGTCTCGTCACCAGCGGGTCCGGTCTCGCCACCCGGCCGGTCGTCGTCTCCCGTGCTCATCGCGGTCCTCTCCCGTGCCCGCCGTGCGCGGGCCCCGGCACCACCGTAGGTCGCCCGGCCGGTCGTTCTCTGCGCGACCGGCCGCGCGGACCCGTGGCCGTGCGGTCAGCACCCTGCCCGGGTGTAGGTGCACAGCTCGGCGACGATCGGGTTGATCCGCTCCTGCAGGACTGCCAGCAGGCCGGGGTCCGGGTCCGGGTGGGCCTCGCTCGTCAACTCCCCCTGGCCTCCGGTCACGGCGACCGCGGTGCCGGTGCGCGCCAGCAGCCAGTACGCGGCCCAGGTGTCCACGGTCTCCGCGTGCGCGGTGAACACGATGACGACCGCCTTGCCCCAGGCCTGACGGGTACTTGACAAGTAGGTGTTCACTGTCAAGATGGCCGACGTCCGGGGTGGCGTTGTCGAGAGGAGGTCCGCGATGGCGTCCGAGGTGCTCGCGAACCAGCCCGACGGCCAGGTGCAGCCGCCCGACTGGCGCGACCCCAAGCGGCACCTGTGGCTGCTGGGGATGGTGATCCCGCTGCTGGGCGTGGCCGCCTGGGGTCTGGTCGAGCTCACCGGGTGGCGGGGCTTGTGGTGGTTCGGGCCGATGTTCGTCCTCGTCCTCGTCCCCGTCATCGACCTGCTGGTCGGTCGCGACGCGCAGAACCCGCCCGAGGACGCCCTGGCCGGGTTGGAGGAGGACCGCTACTACCGCTGGATCACCTACCTGTTCCTGCCCGCCCAGTACGCGACCCTGGTGTGGGGCTGCTGGGCGCTCACCTCGTTCGGCCTGCCACTGTTGGACCGGGTCGGCCTGGCCGTGACGATCGGCTGCATCGCCGGCATCGGCATCAACACCGCGCACGAGCTGGGCCACAAGCGGGAGCAGCACGAGAAGTGGCTCGCGAAGGTCGCTCTGGCGCAACCGTTCTACGGCCACTTCTTCATCGAGCACAACCGCGGGCACCACACCCGCGTGGCCACGCCGGAGGACCCGGCGAGCGCGCGGCTCGGCGAGGTCGTCTACGAGTTCTGGCCCCGCAGCGTGATCGGCAGCCTCACCAACGCCTGGCGGCTGGAGCAGGTGCGCCTCACCCGCAAGGACGGCTCGCTCTGGACGATCCGCAACGACGTCCTCAATGCCTGGCTGATGTCGGTCGTCCTCTGGGGTGGCCTCTGCCTGGTGTTCGGGCCCGGGCTGCTGCCGTTCCTCGTCCTGCAGGCCGTGGTGGGTGTGCTGCTGCTGGAGAGCGTGAACTACCTGGAGCACTACGGGTTGCGCCGGCACCGGGTGGACGGCGGGCGGTACGAGAAGGTCGATCCCTCGCACTCGTGGAACAGCAACAACATCGCCACGAACGTGCTGCTCTACCACCTCCAGCGGCACAGCGACCACCACACGAACCCGGTGCGGCGGTACCAGTCGCTGCGCGACTTCCCGGAGTCGCCCGTGCTCCCGACCGGGTACGCGGGCATGATCGTGCTGTCCCTGCTCCCGTGGGCGTGGCGCAAGGTGATGGACCCCAGGGTGGTCGCGCACTTCGGCGGCGACGTCAGCCGTGCCAACCTGCACCCCCGCAACCGCCAGCGGGTGCTGCGCCGGTACTCGGCGTGACGGCGTACGCCTGCCCCGGCTGCGGGTACGTCTACGACGAGACCGTGGGCCACCCGCGCGAGGGCTTCCCCGCGGGCACCGGTTGGGACGACGTCCCCGACGACTGGGCGTGTCCGGACTGCGCCGTGCGCGAGAAGGTGGACTTCGAGCCGGTGGGGGCGGGCACCACGTGACCCCGGGACGGTTCGTCGAGGAGACCCGCTCGCGGCTGCGCGAGCAGCTGCTCGACGCTGCCGTGACCATGGTGCTGCACGGCGGCTGGTCGTCGGTGACGATGGGCGCCGTCGCCGACCGGGTCGGTGTGAGCCGGCAGACCGTCTACAACGAGCTGGGCGGCAAACCGGCCCTCGGCGAGGCGCTGGTGCTGCGCGAGCTGGACGCCTTCCTCACGGCGGTGGGCACCGAGCTGGCGGCGGGCCCGGACCTCGTCGAGGCGGTCGAGGGCGCGGTCGAGGTCGTCATGACGATGGCGCTCGACAACCCGCTGCTCAAGGACGTGCTGAGCTCGGCGCACGGCGGTGGCGCCTCGCTGCTGCCCTTCCTCACCACCGAGTCCGATCAGCTGATCGGTCGCGCCACCGCCGTCCTGCTGCTCGCGATCGGTGACCGGCCGGACCCGCCCTCGATCAGCGAGGAGGACCTCGAGCGCACCTGCGAGGCGGTCGTGCGGCTGGTGCTGAGCCACGTGGTGCGTCCCGGCGCCCCACCCGACGTCGTGGCCCGCGACGTCGGCTGGCTGGTCCGGCAGGTCATCGGCGGTGCCACTGCGCGCTGACGGCCCGGTAGTCTTCCGCCGTCCGATCAGCACCCCTCGCCACCGCCGGAAGCAGGTACCTCGTGCCCTCGATCGTCGTGGTCGGCTCGCAGTGGGGCGACGAGGGCAAGGGCAAGGCCACCGACGCCCTGGGCGCCCGGGTCGACTACGTCGTCAAGTACAACGGCGGCAACAACGCCGGGCACACCGTGGTCGTCGACGACCAGAAGTACGCGCTTCACCTGCTGCCCTCGGGCATCCTGACGCCGGGCTGCACGCCGGTCATCGGCAACGGCGTGGTCATCGACCTGTCGGTGCTGTTCCACGAGCTCGACGGCCTGACCGAGCGGGGGGTCGACGTCTCGCGGCTGCTGGTCTCGGGCAGCGCGCACGTCATCGCCCCCTACCACCGGACCATCGACAAGGTCACCGAGCGGTTCCTCGGCAAGCGCCGGATCGGCACCACCGGCCGCGGCATCGGGCCGACGTACGCCGACAAGATCAACCGGGTCGGAGTGCGGGTCCAGGACCTCTTCGACGAGAGCATCCTGCGGGCCAAGGTCGAGGGTGCCCTGGACCAGAAGAATCACCTGCTGGTGAAGGTCTACAACCGCCGTGCGATCACGGTCGACGAGGTGGTCGAGGAGCTGCTGGAGCACCTCGAGCGGCTGCGGCCCATGGTCGCCGACACCGGACTGGTGCTGAACCAGGCGCTCGACCGCGACGAGACGGTCCTGTTCGAGGGCGGTCAGGCCACCCTGCTGGACGTCGACCACGGCACCTACCCGTTCGTCACGTCGTCCAACGCGACCGCGGCCGGTGCGTGCACCGGCTCGGGAGTCCCGCCGACCCGGATCGACCGCGTCGTCGGCATCCTCAAGGCGTACACGACGCGCGTGGGCGAGGGCCCGTTCCCCACCGAGCTGCACGACGACGCCGGCGAGCACCTGCGCAAGACCGGACACGAGTACGGCACCACCACCGGACGACCGCGCCGCTGCGGCTGGTTCGACGCCGTCATCGGCCGGTACTCCCAGCGGGTCAACGGCCTCACCGACACGGTGCTCACCAAGCTCGACGTCCTCTCCGGGCTCGAGCAGGTGCCGGTCTGCGTCGCCTACGACGTCGACGGCCAGCGGTTCGACGAGATGCCGTTGTCGCAGAGCGACTTCCACCACGCGAAGCCGGTGCTCGAGCACCTGCCCGGCTGGTGGGAGGACATCTCCGACGCCCGCTCCTTCGAGGACCTCCCGAAGAACGCCCAGGACTACGTGCTCGCGCTCGAGGACATGATCGGCGGCCGCATCTCCGCCGTCGGCGTGGGCCCCGACCGCGCCGACACGATCGTCCGGCACGACCTGCTGGGCTGACCACGTCGGCGCGGACGGGATGCCTGAGCCGGGTCACGGTGTTGGCACCGGTATGAGCACCCTCCCCCTGGCCGTCCTGGACTTCGTCGGCGTCGAGCACGGCGAGTCCCCCTCCGCCTCGATCGCCGGCGCCACCGAGGTGGCGCGCGCCGTCGAGCAGGCGGGCTACCGCCGGTACTGGGTCTCCGAGCACCACAACATGACCAGCCTGGCGTGCAGCGCGCCGGAGATCCTGGTCGCCCACCTGCTGGGCGCCACCCGCACGATCCGGGTCGGTGCGGCGGGGATCATGCTGCCGAACCACGCCCCGTTCAAGGTCGCCGAGACCTTCCGCACGCTGCTCGCGATCGGCCCGGGACGCGTCGACCTCGGCCTCGGGCGAGCCCCCGGCACCGACCCGCTCACCGCGCACGTGCTGCGCCGCGGCCAGCAGGTCGACGTCGCCGGCGAGTTCGCGTCCCAGGTGGCCGAGCTGCTCGCCTTCCTGGGCGACGGCTTCCCCGAGGGTCACCCGTACAGTCCGCTGGTCGCGGCCCCGGTGGTCCAGGACCGGCCGGACGTCTTCGTCCTCGGGTCGAGCGGCTACGGGACCCGGTTCTCCGCGCTCAACGGCATGGGGACGGTCTTCGCCCACCACATGAGCCCCGAGCTCGCCGTCGACGCGCTGCGCACCTACCGTGCCGACTTCCGCCCCGGCGTCCGGGACGAGCCATGGTCCGCGATCTCGGTGCTGGCCTTCGCCAGCGACGACCCGTCCGCGGTGGCCCGGTTCGACGCCGGCTGGAAGCTGACGATGGCCAACCTGCGCCGCGGCGTGCGCGAGCCGCTGCGGCCCGAGGACATCGAGGCACTGGCCTCCTCGCCAGAGTTCGCCGTCCTGCCGCGCGACGACGGACGGATGGTCACCGGCTCGCCCGACGACGTCGCCAAGGGCCTGCGCACGCTGCAGGAGCAGAGCCAGGCCGACGAGGTCGTCGTGGTCACCCCGGTGATCGACCGTCCCAGCCGGATCGCGAGCTACCGCTCCATCGCGGAGGCGTGGGCAGGCTAGGAGCCGGTGAGCGCGCGACGCATCACGACGCGCGGGAACCCGCCGGAGACGGCGTCGGTGCGGGAGGCCAGGACGAACCCGGCCGCCTCGAACACGGCCCGGGTGCCGACGTAGGCCATCGTCAGGTCGACCTTCTCGCCCCGGTTGTCGACCGGGTAGCCCTCCACCGCAGGAGCGCCCTGCTCGGCCGCGTACGCGACGGCGCCCTCCAGCAGGTGGTGCGAGAGGCCCCGTCCACGGTGCCCGGGCCGCACCCGCAGGCACCAGACCGACCAGACCGGCAGGTCGTCGACGTGCGGGATCTTGCGGGAGCGCGCGAACGGCAGGTCGGCGCGGGGGGCGACCGCAGCCCACCCGACCACCTCGTCGCCGTCGTAGGCCAGCACCCCGGGCGCGACCGTGCGCCGAGTCAGGCGCCGCACGTACTCGCCGCGCTCCGGCCCGGTGAGCGAGGTGTTGGTCTTCGCGTCCAGCCGGTGGCTGAGGCACCAGCAGACGCTCGACCCGGGCTTCTTCGGGCCGACCATCGTCGCCACGTCGGCGAACGCGGTGGCGGGGCGCACCTCGATACCGCTCCCGGTCATGCGGTCTGCTCCCGTCCGGCCGCCCGCTTGCGGCGCTTGCCCTCGTGCATCGCCTGCACCCGCGCGATCGGGATCTGCAACCCCTCGGCCACCAGGTCGTCCGGGAGGCGTTGTGGCTCGGGCATCGCTGCCGCCCACGGGTCGGCGTCACCGAGCAACCCGAGCGCGGTCGTGATCGTGAGATCGGCAGGGGTCACCGAGGCCAGGTCGTCCCAAGCCAGCGGGAACGAGACCGGGCACCCCGGCCGGACGCGGGGGCTGTACGCGGCGGCGACGGTCGCCCCACCCGCCCGGGTGGAGTCGACGAACACCTTGTCACCACGGTCTGCCCGCACGAACGCCGTCGTCGCCAGCTCGGGGTCGATCCGCTCGGTACGTGCCGCCAGCGCCCGGGTGGCGGCCGCGACCTGCTCGAACCCCTGCGAGCCGTCGACGGGGACGAACACGTGGACGCCCTTGGCGCCGCTGGTCTTCACCGCTGCGCCGAGCCCGCAGGCGTCGAGCACCTCGCGCACGAGCAGGGCCGTGCGCGCGGCCAGTGCGAACCCGTCCGGGCCGTCGAGACGGGCGGGCGGGTCGAGGTCGATCACCAGGTGGGTGGCGTGGTCCTGCTCCGCGGGCGCCAGCGCGGGGTGGAACTCGACGGCCCGCTGGTTCGCGAGCCACACCAGCGTGCGGCGGTCGTCGCAGAGCGGGTAGCGCACCTCGCGCTGGGAGGCGTTGGCCCAGATGTCGGTGTGCCGCACCCAGTCCGGCGCGTACGACGGCAGGTTCTTCTGCATGAACGGCTTCTGACCGGGCCGCACCCGCACCACCGACAGTGCCCGGCCGGTCAGCACCGGCAGCAACCGGTCGCGCACGCCGTCGAGGTAGGTCACCAGGTCGCGCTTGCTGGCGCCCGCCCCCTCGAACAGCTCCCCGTCGAGGTGGGTGAGGGGCACGCCCGCGAGCGACTCGTCCCCGGCCACCGCGCCAGTCTGCCCCCTCCCACCGGTCAGGGTCGGTGCCGGGCCGGGTCAGGGGCGTCCCCGATGGGGTCGGGGCGGTCCCGTGCCTAGCGTCGAGGACATGTCCCCACGCACCCGTCGCGTGCTCGTCACGCTCGCCGCCATCGCCATGGTCCCCCTGCTCGCCGTCGGCGGGCTGCTGACCTGGACCTGGCAGGCCTCCGCCTCCGACCTGCGCGGCATGGTGGACTTCCGCAACCCGCTCCCGGTCCCCCCGCTGGCGGACTCGGAGGTGGTCGACGGCGTGCGGGTGTTCGACCTCACGATGCAGCGCGGTCGCACCGACTTCGGCACCGGCGAAGAGTACGAGACCCTCGGGATCAACGGGGACTACCTCGGTCCGACGGTGCGAGCCCGTCGCGGCGAGCAGGTGCGGATGGACGTCACCAACGAGATCGGCGAGCGCAGCACCCTGCACTGGCACGGCATGCACCTGCCGGCCGCGATGGACGGCGGACCGCACCAGATGGTCGAGGTCGGCCAGACCTGGTCTCCGACCTGGACGATCGACCAGCCGGCCGCGACCCTCTGGTACCACCCGCACCTGCACGGGGAGACCGCCGACCACGTCTACCGCGGGCTCGCCGGCATGTTCCTCGTCGACGACGACGCCTCCGACGCCCTCGGGCTGCCGGACGAGTACGGGGTCGACGACGTCCCGCTGGTGGTGCAGGACAAGGTGCTCGACAACGGCGAGCTGGGCCAGGGCGTGGGCGTGTTCAACCCGGTGGGGACGCTGGGCGACACGCTCGTCGTCAACGGCGTCGTCGCCCCCTACCTCGACGTGGCCACCGAGCACGTACGGCTGCGGCTGCTGAACGCGTCCGGCTCGCGGGTCTTCGACTTCGCCCTCGACGACGACAGGTCGTTCGACCTGGTGGCCACCGACGGCGGGCTGCTCGAGGCGCCGGAGCCGATGTCCCACGTGGTGCTCTCGCCGGGCGAACGCGCCGAGGTGGTCGTGGCAGTGACCCCGGGGGAGGAGGTCCGGCTCGTCTCCCGTCCCACGAAGGTGGCCGGGGACCCGTTCCAGCAGCGCTTCGCCGGCGGCGACGACGCGTTCGACGTGCTGCAGCTACGTGGGGCGACCACGCTGGGTCCCTCGCCCGGGGTGCCGGAGCGGCTGGTCGCGCTCGACGACCTGTCCGGCGACGAGGTCTCGGTGACGAGGGAGTTCCGGCTCAGCACGCCGCAGATCAACGGCCGGGAGATGGACATGAATCGGATCGACGAGACGGTCGAGGTCGGGACCACCGAGCGGTGGGTCGTGAGCAACGAGGACGGCACCCCGCACAGCTTCCACGTCCACGACGTGCAGTTCGAGGTGGTGTCCTACGACGGCGGTCCGCCGCCTCCGCACCTGCGGGGCCGCAAGGACACCGTGTTCCTCCCCGGCCAGGTCGAGGTGGAGCTGCTGCTGCGGTTCGAGGACCACACCGACCCGAACGTGCCGTACATGTTCCACTGCCACATCCTGCAGCACGAGGACGAGGGGATGATGGGCCAGTTCGTCGTCGTCGCGGCGGGCGAGCAGGCCGGCACGCCTGCGCCGCTCGCCCCGGTTTCGACGCCTTCGGGCTCGCACGACCACTGACCGCCCGTAGGGTGCGCTCATGAGCCACGACCTCACACCGCCGGCCGACGCACCGACCCTTGAGGTCGACCGCGCCGCCGCCGCCCGCGCCTACGAGCTGGACCGCGCACACGTCTTCCACTCGTGGTCGGCGCAGGGCGCACTCGACCCGATGGTGCTCGCGGGCGGGAAGGGCTCGTGGGTGTGGGACGGCGACGGCAACCGGCTGCTCGACTTCTCATCCCAGCTGGTCTTCACCAACATCGGCCACCAGCATCCTGTGGTGGTGCAGGCGATCAAGGACCAGGCTGACCGGCTGCTCGCCACGGCACCGCAGCACGCGGTCGGTGTGCGGTCCGAGGCCGCGCGGCTCATCACCGAGCACCTGCCCGGGGACCGCCTGACCAAGGTGTTCTTCACGAACGGCGGCACCGAGGCGATCGAGAACGCCGTGCGGATGGCGCGGCTGCACACCGGGAAGCACAAGGTGCTGGCGGCCTACCGCAGCTACCACGGCCACACGGCGACGGCGATGGCGCTGACGGGCGAGCCCAGACGCTGGGCCACCGACCTCGGGACGGCCGGGGTGTCGCACTTCTTCGGCCCGTACCTGTACCGCTCGCCGTTCGACGCCACGACGCAGGCACAGGAGTGCGAGCGCGCGCTGGCGCACCTCGACCAGGTGATCCGGCTCGAGGGCCCGAGCACGCTGGCGGCCGTCGTGCTGGAGTCGGTCGTGGGGTCGGCCGGGATCCTGGTCCCGCCCGCGGGCTACCTGGCCGGTGTGCGGCGGCTGTGCACCGAGCACGGCCTGCTGCTCGTGCTGGACGAGGTGATGGCCGGCTTCGGCCGCACCGGCCGGTGGTTCGGCTACCAGCTGGACGGGCAGGACGGCCTGGCCGCCGACCCCGACCTGGTCACCTTCGCCAAGGGCGTGAACTCCGGCTACGTCCCGATGGGCGGGGTGGCGATCTCGGACGAGGTCGCGGCGACCTTCGACAGCCGGCCCTATCCCGGCGGCCTCACCTACTCCGGCCACCCGCTCGGCGCGGCAGCGGCCGTGGCGACGATCGAGCTGATGGAGCGCGACGGGATCGTCGAGCACGCCGCGCGGATCGGCACCGATGTCCTCGGCCCGGCCCTGCACGCGCTCGCCGAGGAGCACCAGGTGATCGGCGACGTCCGCGGC
Organism: Actinomycetales bacterium; assembly: GCA_038213835.1. Lineage (GTDB taxonomy): Bacteria > Actinomycetota > Actinomycetes > Actinomycetales > CAWJMD01 > JBBQSN01. Next base: position 47,344 of record JBBQSN010000001.1, on the reverse strand, counting down.
ACCGGCGTGTTCTGGGGCGTCGAGCTGGTCGCCGACCGCGAGACCCGCGAGCCGGTGGTGCCGTACGCAGCGGCCGGTCCGGCGACCAAGCCGATCACCGACCTGATGGGCGCGTGCAGGCGGCGTGGGCTGCTGCCGTTCCTGGCCGGCAACCGGGTGCACGTCGTGCCGCCCTGCACCGTCAGCGAGGACGAGGCCCGGTACGGCGTGGCGCTGCTCGGCAAGGCGTTGGGCGAGGTCTTCGGCTGACCGCGTCCTGGCTAGGCTGACCGCCCGTGAAGGTCCTCGTGATCGGTTCCGGTGCCCGCGAGCACGCCTTGGTCCGCTCCCTGTCGCTCGACACCTCGGTCGACGTCGTCGTCGCCGCGCCCGGCAACCCCGGGATCGAGGCGGTCGCTCTGTGCCATCCGGTCGAGGTCGAGGACGGCGCCGCCGTGGCCGACCTCGCGGTCCAGCTGGGCGCCGAACTCGTGGTCGTCGGACCCGAGGCTCCGCTGGTGGCCGGGGTGGCCGACGCCGTGCGCGAGCGGGGCATCGCCTGCTTCGGGCCCAGCGCGGCCGCTGCCCACCTCGAGGGCAGCAAGGCGTTCGCCAAGGAGGTGATGGCCGCCGCCGAGGTGCCCACCGGCATGGCGCACGTGTGCACCACCCTGGACGAGGTCGCCGCCGCGCTCGACGCGTTCGGCACGCCGCACGTGGTCAAGGACGACGGGCTCGCCGCCGGCAAGGGCGTGGTGGTGACCGACGACCGCGCCGCCGCCCTGGCCCACGCCGAGGCGTGCCTGGCCCGCGAGGGCGCGGCCGTGGTGGTGGAGGAGTTCCTCGACGGCCCGGAGGTGTCGCTGTTCTGCGTGACCGACGGCGTCGACGTCGTGCCGCTCGCCCCGGCCCAGGACTTCAAGCGGCTCGGGGACGGCGACGAGGGCCCCAACACCGGCGGCATGGGCGCGTACTCGCCGCTGCCGTGGGCACCGTCAGGTCTCGTCGACGAGGTGGTGGAGCGGGTCGCGCGGCCGGTGGTGGCCGAGATGGCGCGTCGTGGAACGCCTTTCAGCGGCCTGCTCTACTGCGGCCTCGCCCTCACCTCGCGCGGCGTGCGGGTGATCGAGTTCAACGCCCGGTTCGGCGACCCCGAGACCCAGGTGGTGCTGGCGCGGCTGGCCACCCCGCTCGGCGTCCTGCTGCACGCCGCCGCCACCGGCCGGCTGGCCGACCTGGTCACCCTGCGCTGGCGCGACGAGGCGGCCGTCACGGTCGTGGTGGCTGCTCACGGATACCCGGACGCCGTCCGGTCGGGCGACCCGATCACGGGGCTGGACGCCGCCGACGAGGTCGAGGGCGTCCACGTGCTGCACGCCGGAACCCGGCGCGACGACGGCGTCCTGGTGTCCGGCGGCGGCCGGGTGCTGTCCGTGGTCGGTACCGGCGCCGACCTCGACGCCGCGCGGGCCGCCGCGTACGCCGGGGTCGAGCGGATCACGCTGGACGGCTCTCAGCACCGCACCGACATCGCCGCCGGTCTCTGACGTCCGGGCGCACGACTGAACCTCCCGTCCCCCCGGTCCCGTCATCGGGGTGACAGGGTCGCCGGACGAGGGGAGGCGCGTTGAGGCAGAGCGACGAGGAGGACTTCGCGCAGTTCGCCCGGGGCCCACCACGACTGGCTCGTCAGGGTCGGGTCGGCACTGGCCGGTGACGGGCACGCCGGCCAGGACCTCGCGCAGGAGGCGCTGGTCAAGGCGTACACCCGCTGGCGCCGGGTCAGCGCGGCCGACAACCCGCGGGCGTACCTGCGGCAGATCCTGGTGCGGTGCGCGATCGACGCGACCCGCCGGCCCTGGCGCCGCGAGGTGAGCACCGACCCCGCCGCACCGCCCGGCAGCGACCGGTCGCACGCCGACCACGCGCAGTCGCTCGTCGACCGCGACCACGTGAACGCCGCCCTCGACTCGCTGCCCCCGCGGCAGCGCCAGGTGCTGGTGCTGCGGTTCGTCGAGGACCTCGACGTCGCCACCACCGCGCGGCTGCGGCGGATCCGCGAGGGAACCGTCAAGAGCACCACCAGCGCCGGGCTCGCCGCCCTGCGCGGCCGGCTCGGCGCCTCGTCCGAGGACGGCACGACCCGCACCCCGGAGGTGACCCGATGACCCTGTCCGACGACCAGCTGGTCCGCAGCGTCCGCGAGAGCGTCGACGCCCGTCCTGGTGCCGGGGTCCCGGTCGAGGAGATCGTCCGGCGCGGACGGCGTCGCACCGCCGTACGTCGCCGAGCGGGAGGTGCCGCGGTCGCCGTGGTCGCGGTCGCAGCCGTCGCCCTCTTCGTGACCGGGCTCCCGTTGCTGAGCTCGGCCCCGCCGGCGCGCCAGCCCTCGGTCACCCTGACCCCCGACCCGAGCCGGACGACGGCGCTGCGGCCCGCAACGCAGATGTACGCCATCGGTGACGCGGCGATCGTGCGGGCCGGGCTGCAGCTGTCCGACGAGACCGCGCGCTGGAGCGTCGGCTACGGGAACAACGTGGGCTTCGGGCTCTCGCCCGGAGCGATCGACGACGTCTCGGCGGGCACGACCGGGCCCGGCTTCATGCTGGCGACCGCCCACCTGACGTCACCTCCCGACCCGGGCGCGACGGGGTGCTCGCAGGTCACCGTGCGACCGACGGAGTGCGACCGCGAGCCGCAGGACGACGGTTCGGTGCTGTTCGAGCTACGGATCGAGGGCGAGCGCGTGCAGTACCTGCTGCTGCACCGCACCGGCTTCATCCAGGTCGACGTGATGGGTCCGCTGCCACCGGAGGCCGGGCCCAGGGACCCGTTCGAGCCGGCCGACCCGGAGCAGCTGCGTGCGCTGGTGCTCGATCCCGCCGTGCGCTGGTGAGTCCTCGACCAGCTCGGGCGAGGGTCGGAACCAGCCGCGCCAGCGACTCCACCAGCTCGCGCTCCTCGTACGCCAGGTGCGACAGCAGGGTGTCGGTGAGCAGGTCGACCACGGCACGCAGGCAGATGACGTCGACACCCTCGAGCACGTCGTGGATCACCCGGTGCCCGGTCACGACCCGGCAGTACGACTGGCGGGAGACGCCGAGGGTCCAGGAGCTCTGCCAGCGTCAGCTGGTCGAGGTGGCCGCCAGACCCCGCGCCGCGGCGACGGTCTCGCGCACCTCCTCGGCGACCTCGGCGAACCGGCGGACCGCGTCCGGGTCGTCGGCGGCGAGGACGAACCCGCTGACGTCCTCCTCGAGCGCGAGCGCCGCGATCTGGTCGGCGTCGAAGGACGCGTCGATGTTGTAGAGCCGGCGGATCGCTGCGGGGTCGCGCCCGGCGGCCACGGCGGCCTCGTCGATCGCCCGGTTCATCGCGGGCAGCTGGTCCGGCGGGCAGTTGGACGCGCTGGGTAGCCAGCCGTCTGCCAGCCGACCCACCAGGCGCAGCATCCGAGGCTTGTAGGCGCCGACCCAGATGCCGATGTCGTGCGCGGGGGCCGGGCCGGCCCTGGCGCCGCGCAGCGGGTAGTGCTCGCCGTCCAGCCGCACGCCGCCCGAGGGGGCCCAGAGCGCGCGGATCGCGGCGATCGCCTCCTCCAGCGCGGTCACGGCCTCGCCGGGGGAGCGGCGCGGCCCGCCGTTGGCCTCGATGGCGTCCCAGAAGGCGCCGGTGCCCAGCCCGAGCTCGACCCGTCCGCCCGAGAGGAGGTCGAGGCTGGCGGCGCTGCGCGCCAGCACGGCCGGCGGCCGCAGCGGGAGGTTCGCCACGTTCAGCGCCAGCCGCACCCGAGAGGTCGAGGCGGCCATCCAGGAGAGCAGGGTCCAGGCGTCGAGGAACCGGGGCTGGTACGGGTGGTCCTGCAGCGTGACGAGATCGAGCCCGGACTGCTCGGTGAGCCGCGCGAGGTCGACCACGCGATGCGGGTCGTCGGCCGAGGGGGTCAGGAAGGTCCCGAGGAGCAGGTCGTGTCCGTGGTCGGGCATGTCCGCTCCAACGCCCGCGGGCCCCCCCGATGTTTCGCGGCCTCTCACCGGGGCACCCGGCCGGGGGGCGTCAGACGCTCTTGGGGGTCGGCTGCGCCGGGGGTGCCTGCGTGGTGACCACCGCGGGACGCTGGTCCGGCATCAGGATCCACAGCACGACGTAGACGACGAGCTGGCTGCCGGGCAGCACCAGCAGGACCAGCAGGAAGAGCAGGCGGGCCGGCCACGGGTCGAGGCCGAATCGCTGTCCCAGGCCGGTGCACACCCCCGCGAGCAGTCGGCCCTGCTGGGGACGGACGAGGCCCTGCTGGGCCATCGACGTGTGGACGGACTCGAACGTGGTGCTCATGTCGGCTTCCTCGGTGGGGTGTACATCGTGACGCCCTCCACGATGCCCGGCGGCGACGTGCCGGACCATCCGGCGGCACCCTGACCGCCCCCCGAGCCGCCCCTGACCCGCCTCAGGCGACGACGCCGGCGGCCCGGAGCCGGACGACCTCCGCGGCGTCCAGCCCCAGCTCGGCGAGCACGGTGTCGGTGTCCGCGCCGACGCCTACGGGTGCGCGGCCGATCGAGGCCGGCGTGACCGAGAACCGCGGTGCCGCAGCGGGTTGCACCTGGCCGCCCACCTCGACCAGCGTCCCCCGCGCGCGCAGGTGCGGGTGGCCGGCGGCCTCGTCCCAGTCCAGGACCGGCGCGACGCAGGCGTCGGAGCCCTCGAAGACGCGGACCCACTCGTCGCGGCTGCGGGAGCCGAACAGGGAGGTCCACTGCGCGCGGGCCGCGGGCCAGTGCACCGGGTCGAGCCGGGTCGAGGGGTCGACGGCCGGCGTGACCTCGATGCCCGAGAGCCGCACCAGCTCGGCGTAGAACTGCGGCTCCAGTGCCCCGACGGCGACGAGACCGCCGACGGCACAGGGGTACACGGCGTAGAACGGCGCGCCGCCGTCCAGCAGGTTCTCGCCCCTGCCGCCCGGCCACGCACCCGCACCTCGCAGCCCGTGGACGAACCCGGTGAGCGAGGCGACGCCGTCGACGATCGCGGCGTCGACCACCTGGCCCGGAGCGCCGCCCTTCACCGCGAGCAGCGCGGCCAGCACCCCCATCACCAGGTAGGTGGAACCGCCGGCGAGGTCGCCGAGCAGGTTCGCGGGGATCGCCGGCGGTCCGCCGGCCTGGCCGATCGCCCCGAGGGCGCCGGTGATCGCGACGTAGTCGACGTCGTGCCCCGCGGTGCCCGCGAGCGGACCGTCCTGGCCCCAGCCGGTCATCCGTCCGTAGACCAGCGAGGGGTTCACGGCCAGGCAGTCGTGCGGCCCCAGCCCGGCCCGCTCGGTCACCCCGGGGCGGAAGCCCTCGACCAGGACGTCGGCGCCGGCGACCAGGCGCAGCACCAGGTCTGGTCCCTCGGCGTGCTTGAGGTCGATCGCCACCGCCCGGCGGCCGCGCTGCAGCACGTCCGAGGGCAGGCCGGTGGGCGCTCCGATGCCGCCGGCCCCCACCCGGTCGACCCGGACGACGTCGGCCCCGAGGTCGGCCAGCAGCCGGCAGGCGAACGGCGCCGGGCCGATTCCCGCGAGCTCGACGACCCGTATCCCCGCGAGTGGACCCACGCGGGCCAGGATGCCTCAGGCCACCTGGAAGGACCGCTTCGACAGGCCCATCCAGAAGCCGTCGATGGTGGTGAGGGCCGGGGCGTCCGGCCGGTCGGAGGCACCGAGGGTGACGAACAGCGGCGAGTAGTGCTCCACCGTCGGGTGGGCGTACGGCATGCCCGGCGCGAGCGAGGTGTAGCGCGCGAGGGTCTCGACGTCGCCGCGCTCGAGGGCGTCGCCGACCCAGGCGTCGAAGTCGACCGACCAGGCGGGGGCGGACGCGTCCGGGTTCGTCCAGTGCTCTCGGCGCAGGAACGGCAGGCCGTGGGTGATGAAGCCGGAGCCGATCACCAGGACGCCGTGCTCGCGCAGGGGCCGCAGCCGGCGTCCGAGGGCGAGCAGCCTCTCGGGGTCGTGCGTGGGCAACGACATCTGCAGCACCGGCACGTCCGCGTCGGGGTACATCGCCTTGAGCGGCACCCAGGCGCCGTGGTCGAGCCCGCGCGAGACGTGCTCGTGCACCTGCTCGGTGTCGGGCATCAGCGAGGCGACGGTGCGCGCGAGGTCGGAGGCGTCAGGCGTCACGTAGGTCAGCTCGTAGAACCGCTGCTCGAAGCCGCCGAAGTCGTAGACCAGCGGGGTGCCCTGGGCCCCGCCGGAGAGGCTGAGCGGCGCGTTCTCCCAGTGCGCGCTGACGATGAGCACCGCCGTGGGCTTGGGCAGCGTCAGCGCCCAGTCGAGCTGCTGGCGCAGCCACAGCGGGTCATCGAGCAGCGGCGGTGCGCCGTGCCCGAGGTACATCGCCGGCAGCGCGCCGTCGGCCTCGCTCCACCGGCGCTGTGCGCGGGTGAGCGGGATCGCGTGCTCGAGGTGCGCGGCGTAGGCATGTTGGTCGAAGCGGGTCATGGCGGTGCCTCCTGGTCTCACCCCCATAAGTTTGAGAGTTCAACAATCATTCCCGGAGGTCGAGGTCGAGCACGAGCGCCCGGTGGTCCGAGACACCGGTGCGGACCACCTGGGTCTGGGTCACCGCGGACCGCGGCACCCCGTCGGCCAGGACGTGGTCGAGCTGGCGGGCCGGGCGGTCGGCCGGCCAGGTCGCGCCGCGCACCAGCGCGCGCAGCCCGGACGCGGACGCGGCGGCCCGTGGCCCGATGTTGAGGTCCCCGGCCAGCACGAGCGGCGTCTGGTCCTGAGCCCTGCCCGCATCCGCGCGCAGGTCGCCGACGAGGTGCCGCAGCTGCCGGGTGCCCCAGCCCGGGATGAACGACAGGTGCGTGGTCACCACCGTCAGGGGCCCGGTGGGTGACTCGACCCGCGCGACCAGCGCCACGCGCGGCTCCTCCTTCACCAGCAGCGGCAGCACGCGGCCGGGGATCGGCACCGGCAGCCGCACGGGCAGGTACCGGGGCGGCGGCGGCAGCTGCACCACCCGCCAGGCGCTCACCGGGAACCGGCTCACCAGCGCGATGCCGTAGGCCGGCGAGCCGTCCGGCTCGTCGCCGGTGGCGGGCACCCAGGCGAACCCGGGCACCCCGCTGACGGTCGCGGCGAACCGGTGGTCCACCGCGCCGACCGCCTCGGCCACCAGCGCGGCCTGGTCGGTCCCGTTCGACCGCTCCTGGCTCCGGTCGACCTCCTGGACCGCCAGCACGTCGCACCCCAGCCGGCGGACGGCGTCGGCCAGCCGGTCGTCGTCGACCCGGCCGTCGAGCGCGCTGCGCCCGCTGTGCACGTTCAGGGTGCCGATTCGCATGGCCCCAGCGTGCCCCCTCCTGTGACGAGCGCGACCCGCGGATCGCTCGCGGACCGCTGCGCCGCGGGTTTTGATGGGGCATGGGCACCGACATGGGCACCGACATGGGCAGCAGCGGCACGACCTCCTCCAGCGCGACCGGGACAGTGGGGCTGCGTCACTCCGGCCGCGCCGTCCTGGAGGGCTTCGAGGGGCTCTCGGACGACCAGCGCGTCTCCCTCGGCCGGGTCCTGGACGGCCGCTGGGCGCACGTGCGCGACGCCGCGCGCGAGCGGATGCGGGCGGAGGCGACCCCGCCTGTCACCGACGTCGGCACCACCGAGCACCGACGGCTGACGCTGGAGCGGCTGCGCGCACTGGCCGAGGGCGGCCCGTTCGCGGCCGGGTTCCCCCTCGCGGTGGGTGGTGACGGCGACATCGGCGGCTCGGTCACCGCGATCGAGATGCTCGGCCACGCCGACCTGTCCGTCATGGTCAAGGCCGGTGTCCAGTGGGGGCTGTTCGCAGGGGCGATCACCGCGCTGGGCAACGACGAGCACCACCGCCGCTACCTGCCGGGCGCGATGGACCTCAGCCTGCTCGGGTGCTTCGCGATGACCGAGTCCGGGCACGGCTCGGACGTCGAGTCGCTCGGCACCACCGCCACCTACGACCCCGGCACCGACGAGATCGTCGTGCACACCCCGACCGTGCGCGACCGCAAGGACTACATCGGCAACGCAGCCGAGCACGGCCGCGTGGCGGTCGTCTTCGCGCAGCTCGTCGTGGGTGGCGAGGGTCGGGGCGTGCACGCCGTGATCATCCCCATCCGCGACGAGGACGGTTCTGCTGCACCAGGTGTCACGATCGGTGACGACGGGCGCAAGGGCGGTCTCAACGGCGTCGACAACGGCCGGCTCTCGTTCGACCAGGTGCGCGTGCCGCGTGCGAACCTGCTCGACCGGTACGGCTCGATCAGCGAGGACGGCGAGTACTCCAGCCCGATCGAGAACCCCAAGCGACGGTTCTTCACCATGCTCGGCACGCTCGTCCGGGGACGCATCTCCGTTGCCGGCGCGGCCGGTGCCGCGACCCAGTCGGCGCTGACCATCGCGATCCGGTACGGCTTGCGGCGCAGGCAGTTCGAGCGCACCGAGGACGGCGAGGAGGTGCTCCTGCTCGACTACCAGGCGCACCAGCGGCGACTGCTGCCCGCGCTGGCCACCACGTACGCGCTGCACCTGGCGCAGTCGCAGCTCACGGCCGAGCTGCACGACGTCCAGACCTCCGGCGCGCTCGGGGGTGACGGCGGCCACGAGGGGGCCCAGCGCGAGCTCGAGACCCAGGCGGCCGGCATCAAGGCCGTCACCACCGCGCACGCGAACGCCACCGTGCAGGCCTGTCGTGAGGCCTGCGGCGGCAACGGCTACCTGGCAGAGAACCTGCTCGTCCAGCTGCGAGCCGACGTCGACGTGTTCGCCACCTTCGAGGGCGACAACACGGTGCTGCTCCAGCTCGTCGGCAAGGGGCTGCTCACCGGCTACAAGCACCACGTGGGCGAGATGGACGCGTTCGGGGTGGCGCGGTTCGTCGCCGAGCAGATGGTCACCGCGGTGATCGAGCGTGCCGTCGTGGCGCCGCTGGTGGCGCGGCTGCTCGGCACCGCACCCGGCAAGGACGGCGAGCGCGGCGTCTACGACCGTGCCTGGCACGTCACCTTGTTCGAGGACCGCGAGAAGCACCTGCTGGAGACGGTCGCCCAGCGGCTGCGGGCGGCGAAGGGCCAGGGGGACGCCTTCGAGGCCTTCAGCTCCTGCCAGGAGCACCTGCTCGGCGCCGCCCGGGCGCACGTGCACCGGGTGGTGCTCGAGTCGTTCGCCGCGGCGGTCGACGGCTGTGAGGACGACGGCGTGGCCCGGCTGCTCGACGCCGTGTGCGACCTCTACGTCCTCGCGCAGGTCGAGGCCGACCGCGGCTGGTTCCTGGAGCACGGCCGGATGACTCCCCGCCGCGCGAAGGAGGTCACCGCCGCCGTCGACGCCCTGTGCGCCGGGCTGCGACCGTACGCCGCCGAGCTGGTCGACGCCTTCGGGATCCCCGAGCACCTGGTGGCCGCGTCCGCCCTGCGCGACGACGCCGTCCACCAGGGGCAGTGAGGCCGAACGCGTCGTCGTCGCGCAGCGCTGTCACAGTGCCGGCGCGGTACTAGGCTCCCGCAGGTGGAGCGTTCCCGGTGAAGGACTACGTCTACCCCGTGGTGGTCCGTGCCGCCCTCGGCGCCTTCCGGGCGCTCGGCATGACCGTGAAGGTCGTGGGGGCCGAGCACGTCCCGGCCACCGGGGGCGTGGTCCTCGCCTCGAACCACGTCAGCTACCTCGACTTCATCTTCGCCGGGCTGGCGCCGTGGAAGGGCGGACGGCGGCTCACCCGGTTCATGGCCAAGGACGGCGTCTTCCACCACAAGGTCTCCGGGCCGCTGATGCGCGGGATGCACCACATCCCGGTCGACCGCGAGTCGGGCACCGCCTCGTTCCGCACCGCGCTGAAGCTGCTCAAGGGCGGCGAGGTCGTCGGCGTCTTCCCCGAGGCCACGATCAGCCAGTCGTTCACCGTCAAGGAGATCAAGTCCGGCGCCGTCCGGATGGCCGCCGCCGCCAAGGTGCCGATCCTGCCCGTCGCGGTGTGGGGCGGGCAGCGGCTCTGGACCAAGAACCACCCGCGCCGCTTCGTCCGCGGCCAGACCGTCCTGATCGTCGTGGGCGAGCCGATCACCGTCACCACCCGCGACGACATGGACGCCGCCACCGAGCAGCTGCGCAGCACGCTGCAGTCCCTGGTCGACACGGCCCAGGCCGAGCACCCGTCCCTGGACGACCCGGGCCCGCACGCGTGGTGGCTGCCGGCCCACCTGGGCGGCGCCGCCCCCACGCCCGAGGAGGCCGCGGTCGCCGACGCCGCGCAGAGCGCCGCACGGCGTACCGCCCGAGAGGCCAAGGACGTCCAGGGCTGAGCGGTGCACGGCCGCGCTCGCGTGAGCGCGGGTCGGGCCTGGCGGTCAGTCCTCGTAGATGTCGACGGTCGCGTTGCGATCCTGGTCGTCGTCCGGATCCCGCTCCGAGGCGGCGTCCTGCACCACGACATCGGGCCCGACCCGGCGGCCGCGGTCCGAGCCGAAGATCTCGGCGCAGATCAGCCGGTACAGGTCGTCGGGGTCGGGCAACCACGAGACGACCCGCATCGCCTGCTCCTGACCGGCGGACTCCAGCACGAACTCGCCGTAGCCGAGCAGCCGGCCGAGCGGCGAGCGGTTGTAGGACATGTCCGTCACCTTGCCCAGCGGCATCATCGCGACCTTGCGGGTCAGGATCCCGTAGGTGAGCAGCAGCCTGGTGTCCGTCGCGATGAACCAGTCCCGTGACCACTCCCAGAGCCGCCACAGCGCCCGGCCGAGCACGAGCAGCCACGAGACCCACAGCACGTCGGGCACGAGCTCGACGTCGGGGGACAGGCTGCTGGTGGCCCACAGGACCAGGAACAGTGCGGCCACCGCCGACAGCACGGGCTCCAGGACCTGGGCCGGGTGTCGGCGCACGGCGACGACCACCATCTCCGAGGCCAGCAGGTAGCGGTCCAGGTGCGGGGGGACGTCGGCGGCGATCCGGCGGATGACCACCCGTCCGACCGCCCGCCCGGCGTCGCGGACGCGGCCGGTCTTCACGGCACCCTCCTCGACAGCCCTAGGAGCCGAGCAGGGCGTCGAAGAACCGGCCGATGGCCGAGACGCCGGACACGATGCCGTCCCAGGCGCTGGCGACGATGCCGGCGGCCTGGTCCGGGCTCTTGAAGATGGCGTAGACCGCGAAGGCGATCAGGAACCAGATCAGCACCCTCTTGGCGCGGGACACGTCGAGCTCCTCACGGTCGCGGGCACGCTATGGGGAAGGCGCGTGCTCTGCCTGGCCCAGCATGGACGCTGGGTGGCGGCCTGTCGCGCAGGCACGCCGGGGCGGTCGGGCGGGTCGGTCGTGCTCAGACGACTCCGTAGAGGCGGTCTCCGGCGTCGCCGAGCCCCGGGACGATGTAGCCGTGCTCGTTGAGCCGCTCGTCGAGCGAGGCGGTCACGACGGTCACCGACGGGTGGTCGGCGAAGCGCTCCTCGATCACCGCCACGCCCTCGGGGGCCACCAGCAGGCAGATCGCGGTGATCTCCTCGGCGCCGCGCTCGAACAGGAAGTCGAACGCCGCGACCAAGGTCCCGCCCGTCGCGAGCATGGGGTCGAGCACGTACACCTGGCGGCCGGACAGGTCGTCCGGGAGCCGGTTGGCGTAGGTGCTCGCCTGCAGGGTCTCCTCGTCGCGGATCATCCCGAGGAAGCCCACCTCGGCCGTCGGCAGCAGCCGCACCATGCCGTCGAGCATCCCCAGCCCGGCGCGCAGGATCGGGACCACCAGCGGCTTGGGGGAGCTGAGCTTGACGCCGGTGGTGGGCGAGACCGGCGTCACGACCTCGACGTCCTCGGTGCGCACCTCGCGGGTGGCCTCGTACGCGAGCAGGGTGACCAGCTCGTCGACCAGCCGGCGGAACGTGGGCGAGTCGGTGCCGACGTCGCGCAGGGCGGTCAGCTTGTGGGAGACGAGCGGGTGGTCCGCGACGTGCAGGCGCATGACGAGGAACCTACCGGCACAGCGGACGGGGTGGTCGGCGGGCGAGCGGTTTGCCAGGATGGGCGCCGTGTCCTTCTTCACCGCGGTGATGGCCTCTGACGGGTCCTCCTGGCGCGCGCGCGACGTCGACGTCGAGGACTGCTCCGACCTCGACGACCTCGCTGACCTGCTCCGCGGGGCGGCCGTCGACGACGAGCCCGTGCTGTGCGTGATCGAGCGCGAGGACGGCTGGTTCGCGCTGGTGCGGGTCGACGGCGCCGAGGACCCGAGGCTGTTCGTCTCCGACCTCGACGCGGCGCTGCGCGGCCACTACGAGCCGGTGCTGGCCACCGCGGCCGACGTCGACGTCGACGTCCCGGGAGTGCACGCCTACGAGCGCATCCCGGCGGCGGCCGCGACGCCTGACGACGAGCCGCGCCCGGACGAGGAGGTCGAGCACGACGCCGGGGCCGTGGCCGAGCTCGAGGAGGCCCTGGACGGCGAGAAGCTGGTGCAGCCCGACCCCGATCCCGAGCCGATCGACCTCTGGGCCGGCGACCCCGCGCTCCTCACCGACCTGGGGGTGGGCGCCCGGCAGCTGCTCGACCTCGTCGAGGAGCACCAGGACGACCCGGCCACGGTCCTCACCGCCGTCGGCGAGGTCTGCGGCTTCGACGAGCTGATCGAGGCGCTGCGCTGAACGCCCTCGAGCCGGGCCTGGACGCCGGGCTGATGGGGCTGGCCCTGGTGGAGGCCCGGGCCGCGATCGCGACCGGCGACGTCCCCGTGGGTGCCGTGGTCGTCGACGCCGACGGGGTCGTCCTCGGCGCCGGTCGGAACGCCCGCGAGGCCACCGGCGACCCGACCGCGCACGCCGAGGTGCTCGCCCTGCGCTCGGCCGCCGCCGCGCGGGGCGGGTGGCGGCTGGACGGTTGCACCCTCGTGGTCACGCTCGAGCCGTGCACCATGTGCGCCGGCGCCGCCGTGCTCGCCCGCGTGCGCCGGATCGTGCTCGGCACCTGGGACCCCAAGGCCGGTGCCACCGGCTCGCTCCGGGACGTCGTCCGCGACCGCCGGCTCAACCACCGGGTCGAGGTCGTCGGCGGCGTCCGCGAGGACGAGTGCGCCGAGGTGCTGAAGGGGTTCTTCCTCGGCCACCGGTGACCGCGGCCGCCCACCGGGGGCAGCGAGTTGGAGGCCCGACCGGCCGTCGGTATCCTCGTCGACGGTGGCGTGTCCGAGCGGCCTAAGGAGCACGCCTCGAAAGCGTGTGTGGGGGCAACCCCACCGAGGGTTCAAATCCCTCCGCCACCGCCAGGGGGTCCTCGACAGACCAGGGGGCCCGGTCGTGACGAACCCCTCGTGGGCAGCCGATGAGCTGTTCCGCGGGGGATTTCGTCGTTCCCGGAGCAGGACCAAAGCCCCTGGCGGGCACCGGGCCGACGGTCGATGGTGGGCTCTGCGGCGTCCAGGCAGGACCCGTCACGACGGGAGCCCGCGATGTCCACCTCACGGGCCCGGCCGGTGGAGCGGGGTACGGCGGGACCGGCTCGTCCGCGCTCGATGAGCAAGCGGACCCTGATGCTGCTGTCGCACGCGATGGAGCGGGCCTTCGCCGACGGCGGGGACGAGGACGTCCCCGGACTGGTGATCGCGCATTTCCAGCGGCGGGAGTACTTCGACGTCGAAGCCGGTCGGTACGCCGAGCTGGCTCGGTCGGGTCACACCGTGATCGTCGCCTTCGACGGTGAGACGACCGGACTGCCGCCCGGGGTGCACGCCGTCCAGCTGGCCCCCGAGGACCCGCGCGCACGACGGTGGACGCTGCTGCTCCTGCGCGACGGCTGCGCGACGCACCTGGACGCGGTCGACCGGCACGAGCCGGCCGCTGACGAACGGACGCTGCAGGGGTCGCGGACGTTCGAGGCGGCCTGGACGTTCCGCCGCCGGCTGGCCGTCGACCACGCCGCCACCCTCGTCGAGGACCTCGCCCCCGACCTGCCGCCGGACGTCGTCGACGCGGCCCGAGGACACATAGGGACCGTCGCCGAGGTCGAGGTCAGCGACGTCGAGGCTCGTCTGGAGGTGGCCGCCGAGCACCTCGTCCACGCCCTGGAAGCCGGGGGCCGACGCAACACCCGGCTGAGATCGGACCTGGCGGCCTCCAGCGCACTGGCCGAGCTGGACCGGCTCACCGGCCTCCACAACCGCCACTACCTCGAGCGGTACCTCGGCGACCAGGACGCGCCGGCCGACCTGCTGGCCATGCTGGTCGACGTCGACGACCTGAAGGCGGTCAACGACACCTGGGGGCACGAGGCGGGAGACGCGGTGCTGGCGACGGTGGCCAGGTTGCTCGGTGAGCACAGCCGGCCCGGCGACGTGCTCGTCCGCTGGGGAGGGGACGAGTTCGTGCTGCTGCTTCCGAATCCCGGCGCGGCGAACCCGGCCGTACTGCTGGCCCTGGGCGAGCGGCTGGCCGCTGCGGTCCGGAGCTCCCACCCGCCGCCCCCGTGGGCGCACCTGGCGGTCTCGGTGTCCATCGGCGTCACCCTGGCTCCGCGCACCCGTCTTCCCCTCGCTGCGCTGGACGCCGCGCTCTACGGGGTCAAGCAGACCGCCAAGGGCCACGCCGGGCTCGCCCCCTGACCAGGCCGGCGGTCAGTCGTCGCCGTCCTCGCCGGCGGTTCCTCAGCAGGCCCGTGCCCGCGAACGTCTCGATCGCGCCCCGGAGGTCCTGCACGGTCTCGAGGATCGCGTGGACGTCCAGCACGACGGGAGCTTGTCGACCCTCGCCAGCGGGGTCAGCCGGTGGTGGTCGGCGCCGGGGTGCCCGGGGTGCAGCCCGTCGGCTGTGCAGAAGCCGCAGCCGCGATCGCCGCCGTCGCCTCCTCTGCCGGGGCCAGGGCCTGGTAGCCATCGCCCAGGGTGACGTCGACGACCTCGCCCTCGCGGCCGTCGTCGACCAGGACGGCACCGGGGATCTGCACGGCGACGGACTGGGCGGCCGCGATCAGGGCCGGGCCGTACCGGACCTGGGCGGGCTCGGCGACGTCGACGCCGCTCTCCTCGTTGCCGATGCTGGCCACCACGTAGCCTCGCGCGGTCAGCTCGCCACCGACCTGGCCGGCGAGCCCGCGGCGGTCGGTGGCGTTCAGCACGTTCAGCCGGACGTCGGCGGGCGCCGCGACCGTGGCGGCCACCGGTGCGCACGAGGGCGCAGCGGCGGTGTCGGGCTCCTCGCGGCCGAACGGCCACTCCCACCAGCCCTGGCTGATGCCGGCTCCCCCGACGCCGGCGCCGAGCACGACCAGGACCAGGACCGCGAACGACCAGCCCTGACGCCGCCGACGGCGCCGCCGACGGCGCTCCTCGCGGCGGCGCGCCTGGTAGCGGTCCTCGTCCTCGTCGGTCCACTCGAGGGCGTCGTCGTGGGGGTCGTAGCCGTCGCCGTCGTCCTGGCTCACGCGTCGCGCCTCAGTCGTCCAGGACCAGGACCCGTGCGTGCAGGATCGGGCGCTGGTGCAGCGCCGCCCGAACCGCCCGGTGCAGGCCGTCCTCGAGGTACAGCTCGCCCTTCCACTGGACGACGTGCGCGAACAGGTCGCCGAAGAAGGTGGAGTCGTCGGCGAGCAGGGCGTCCAGGTCGAGGGTGCGCTTGGTCGTGACCAGCTCGGTGAGCCGCACCTGCCGCGGCGGCACCTGCGCCCACTGCTTGGGCGTGGTGTGGCCATGGTCCGGGTAAGGGCGCGCGTCCCCCACGGCCTTGAAGATCACCGGGGCATCCAACCACGCCGAGGTGCCGCGCGGCGGGTGTCGGCACTAGCCTGCGGGCAGCGGTGACCGCATCGAGACACCGGCCGAGCCGAGCAGGCGAGGAGCCCACGTGCCCGAGTCCTCAGCGTCCGAGCCGGACGTCGTCCGGGCCGTGACCGAGGGGTACGCGTCCGACGGCCCCGCACCGGATCTCGGAGCCCTCGCCGTCGCCGCCGACGCCTTCCCCGGGCTGGTCCTGCGCGCCGGCAAGGCCGGTCTGCTGCCTCTCGACCTCGAGGACCTGCGCGCGGTGATGCGCGGCCTCACCTCCGACGACGGGAAGGAGGGTTCAGCCGAGCGGGTGCTGCGCTCGCCGCCACTCACGTCCTCCGCCTGCTCAGCCGGGACCGTCCTGGGCCCCGAGACCGTGCGGTCCGTCTTCGGTGTCAGGAAGGGGCGGTGATCGCGCCCCCGGTGCTCCGGGCGCTGCGGGTCCTCGTCGCGCTCCTGGGGCTGTCGGCCGTCGGCACCGAGGTCGTCGTCCTGGTCGTGCGTGGCACGTTCGTCCCGGGCAACTTCCTCAGCTTCTTCACGATCCAGAGCAACCTGCTGGCGGCGGGGACGCTGCTGCTGGTGGTCACCCGCCCCGAGGGGCCGTGGCTCTCGTGGCTGCGGGGCCTCGCCACCTTGTGCATGGTCGTCACCGGGATCGTCTTCTCGGTGCTGCTGTCGGGCCTGCCGGCCGACCAGCTCACCGCGGTGCCGTGGGACAACACGGTGCTGCACTACCTGGTGCCGATCTGGTTCGCGCTGGACTGGGCGCTCGGCCCGCCCTCGCCCCCCGTACCGTTCCGCAGCGCGCTGCTCTGGCTGCTGTACCCGATGGCCTACGTGGCCTACAGCCTGGTGCGCGGACCGCTCGTCGGCTGGTACCCGTACCCGTTCCTCGACCCGCGAACGGCGGCTACGCCGCGGTCGCGGCCACGTCCGTCGGCATCGCGGTCGTGGTGGTCCTGCTCACCTGGCTGCTGACCTGGTGGAGCGCACGAAGGGCCCCCGACCGGATCGGTCGGGAGCCCCACGGTGCTGGCGGAGGATAGGGGATTTGAACCCCTGAGAGGTTTCCCTCAACACGCTTTCCAAGCGTGCGCCCTAGGCCACTAGGCGAATCCTCCGTCGCCGAGGGTACTAGAGGGGACGGGGTGCTCCGCACCGGCGAGCGCTTGTAGACTCCCCTCCAGACCCCTCGTGCGGCGTCACCCCGCCGAACTCCCCCAGGGCCGGAAGGCAGCAAGGGTAGGCAGGCTCTGTCGGGTGCACGGGGGGTCCTTCCATGCCCTCGGGGCTGCCGTCCGGAGCGCCCTCCTGGCAGGAGACCGACCGATCTGCGGCTCTCGTGGTGACAACTCGGCGGGGCCGGGCCAGGCTGGCGACATGACCGCTGCCACGACCGTCGTGCTCTTCGGTGCCACGGGCGACCTGTCCAAGCGCAAGCTGCTGCCGGGCCTGATGCACCTGCTGCAGAGCGGGCTGATGGACGACCTGCGCGTGGTCGCGACCTCGTTGGAGGAGCTGACCTCCGAGGAGTTCCTCGACCTCGCGGCGAACGCGATCCGCGAGCACAGCAGCCACGTCGTCACCGAGGAGGACCTGCGCCAGCTCGCGAAGCGCACCCAGTGGGTGCCGGCCGCGGCCGGGCCGCAGGGGCTGCGCGAGGCGGTGGCCCGCGCCGAGGTCGAGCTGGACGAGGGAGCCCGCCGGCTGCACTACCTGAGCGTCCCGCCCAAGGCCGCGCTCGCGGTGGTGGCCCAGCTGGCGGAGGCCGACCTGGTCCAGCGCAGCCGGATCATCATGGAGAAGCCCTTCGGCACCGACCTGGCCAGCGCGCGCACCCTGAACGCCCGGTTGCACGAGGTGTTCGACGAGGAGCAGATCTTCCGGATCGACCACTTCCTCGGCAAGGAGGCGGCGCAGAACATCCTCGCGTTCCGGTTCGCGAACGGGTTGTTCGAGCCCATCTGGCACCGCAACCACATCGACCACGTCCAGATCGACGTGCCCGAGACGCTCGGGCTGGAGACGCGCGCCGACTTCTACGAGGCCACCGGTGCCTACCGCGACATGGTGGTCACGCACCTGTTCCAGGTGCTCGCCTTCACCGCGATGGAGCCGCCGACGGCCCTGGAGCCGCGGGCGATCAGCGAGGAGAAGAACAAGGTCTTCCGGTCGATGCTGCCGATCCTGCCGGCCAACGTGGTGCGCGGTCAGTTCGACGGGTACAAGGACATCCCCGGGGTGAGTCACGAGTCCGACACCGAGACCTTCATCGCGCTGAAGTGCTACGTCGACAACTGGCGCTGGGCCGGTGTCCCCTTCTTCCTGCGGACGGGCAAGCAGCTCGCCGAGGGCGCCCGCGTCATCTCGATCGCTTTCAAGGAGCCGCCGCTGTCCATGTTCCCGCCCGGCTCCGGCGTCGGCGACCACGGGCCTGACCACCTGACCTTCGACCTCGCCGACAAGTCGCGGATGTCGTTGTCGTTCTATGGCAAGCGCCCCGGGCCGGGTATGCGCCTGGACAAGCTGAGCATGCAGTTCTCGGTGCAGGAGACCCACTGGGCGGGCGCTGTGCTGGAGGCCTACGAGCGGCTCATCCACGACGCGGCACGCGGCGACCGCACGCTGTTCACCTCGGCCGAGGGAATCGAGCGGCTCTGGGAGATCTCTCAGCCGCTGCTCGAGCAGCCGCCGCTGCCGCGTCCGTACAAGCCGGGCAGCTGGGGACCGAACCAGATCCACCAGCTGGTCGCGCCGTGGCCCTGGCGGCTGCCGTTCGAGCGGCCGTGGCGGGAGAAGAAGCTCTAACGCGGGTCGTCCAGCCCGAGCCCGGACATCGCCGCCGCGACCTGCTCCTGGGGGAGGAGGTCGATGTCGACGACGACGCCGGCCTCGTCGGCGTCCAAAGCCTCCAGCGTCTCCAGCTGGGTGTCCAGCAGCCGGGCCGGGAAGAAGTGCCCCGGGCGGGCGCTCAGCCGCTCCTCCAGCACGGAGCGCTTCCCGTGCACGTGGACGAACCGCACGTCAGGTGCGCCCGAGCGCAGGACGTCGCGGTAGGAGCGCTTGAGCGCCGAGCAGGACAACACCGACGAACGGCCTGCGACCTCCTGCTCGCCGATCCAGGACGCCAGCCGTCGCAGCCACGGCACCCGGTCCTCGTCGGTCAGCGGTGACCCCGAGGCCATCTTGTCGATGTTGGCGCGGGGGTGGTAGGCGTCGCCCTCGGCGAACCGCCACCCCATGACCTCGGCCAGGCCCTCGGCCACGGTCGTCTTCCCGCACCCCGAGACGCCCATCACGACCACGTGCACGGTGCTTCCGTCCTGCGCCGCGACCGCGTTCACAGCAGCAGGCTGCCGACGAGAGCCAGCACGAAGCCGACGGTGCCGAGCAGGGTCTCCATCACCGTCCACGTCTTCAGGGTCGTCTTCTCGTCCATCTCGAGGAACCGGCCGACCAGCCAGAAGCCGGAGTCGTTGACGTGCGACAGCACGGTCGAGCCGCAGGCGATCGCGATCACGATGAAGCACAGGTCCAGCGCCGACAGGCCGCTGGTGGCCTCGACGGTCGGGGCGATCAGCCCGGCGGTCGTGGTGAGGGCGACGGTGGCCGAGCCCTGGGCGACCCGCAGCGCGGTGGCGACCACGAAGGCGGCGAAGATGACGGGCAGGCCGGTGGACTCCAGGCTGCCGGCGAGCGCCTCGCCGATGCCGCTGGCCCGCAGGACCCCGCCGAACATGCCGCCGGCGCCGGTGATGAGGATGATCGCGCAGACCGGCCCGAGGGCGCCGTTGACGATCTGCTCGATCCCCGACTTGTCGTAGCGGCCCCGCCCGAGCACCACCATCGCGAACAGCAGGGTGATGAGCAGGGCGACCGGGGTCTGGCCGATCATCTTCAGCGCGTTGACCCAGGTGGCCTCGGCGTCGACGGACCCTGCCGTCGCCAGCGTCGAGATCCCGGTGTTGAGGAAGATCAGCACGAGCGGGAGCAGCAGCACCACCAGCACCGTGCCGAAGGTCGGGGGGGCGGGGGTGACCGTCTCCTGCTCGGTGCGCTTGTCCAGCGCGAGCCCGCTGCCGGAGCCCGAGCTGCCGTCGGGCGTCGTGCTCGCGCCCGGCGCGTCGCCGAGCGAGGCCGGCACCGGCAGCTCGAACCGTCGGCCGGTCCAGGTGCCGAACAGGTAGGCGCCGATGTACCAGGTCGGCAGGGCCAGCACGAGACCGACGATCACGAGCAGGCCGATGTCGGCGCCGAGCAGCGCGCCCGCTGCGACCGGTCCGGGGTGCGGCGGGACGAACGCGTGCATGACCGCGAACGCGCCCGCGGCCGGCAGGGCGTAGGTCAGGACCGAGCCGCCGAACCGGCGGGCGACGCTGAAGATGATCGGCAGCATCACGACCAGGCCGGCGTCGAAGAAGATCGGGAAGCCGAAGAGCAGGGAGGCGATGCCGAGCGCGAGCGGGGCCCGCTCCGGGCCGAATCGGTTGATCAGGGTGTCGGCGAGCACCTGGGCGCCGCCGGTGATCTCGAGCAGACGTCCGATCATCGCCCCGAACCCGACGAGCAGGGCCACGGCGGCCAGGGTGCTGCCGAAGCCGCCCAGCAACGTGGGCACGACGTCGGCGAACGGGATCTTGGTGGCCAGCGCGGTGGCCAGGCTCACCAGCACGAGGGCCACGAAGGCGTGCAGCTTGAATCTCAGGATCAGCGTCAGCAGCACGAGCACCGCGCCGAGCGCGATGAGCAGCAGGGTGACGGTCCCGTAGGCGGGGTCGACGGCGTCCACGGCATCTCCTCCGACGAGCGCGTCACCACGGCGGGACGCATCGGAGGACACCTTCTCGAAACGTATGCCCTTTGTAAAGGGTTTGGCGGTGCGCAGATGCCCTCTTGGCGTCGGTGCGGCGGGGCGGCAGGATGTCGGCGTGACGGACCCGGAGCAGCCTGACGGCGGGGGGACCCCCCTGCTGCTGCACGCCCGCCTCGCGGAGGAGCTGGGAGCCGACATCGTCGCGGGCCGCTGGCCGCAGGGTCGCGCCCTGGCGATGGAGACCCTCGAGACCCGGTACGGCATGTCCCGCACCGTCGTCCGCGAGGTGGTGCGCACCCTGGCGGCCCGAGGCCTGGTGCGGTCCCGTCGCCGCGTCGGCGTCGTCGTCCGGCCCGCCTCCGACTGGCACGTCCTCGACCCGGAGGTCATCCGCTGGCGCCTCGCCGGGCCGGGCCGGGCCGACCAGCTGCGCAGCCTCAGCGAGCTGCGGCGCGGGTTCGAGCCCGAGGCCGCCGCGCTCGCGGCGGCACGGGCCGACGACGCCGACTGCCGCGCGCTCGCGACCGCGGTGACGGGGATGCGGCGCACGGGTGCCCGCGGAGACCTCGAGGCCTACCTCACCCACGACGTCGACTTCCACACCACGCTGCTGCGCGCCGCCGGCAACGAGATGCTGCTCGCCCTGGCGCCGGTGGTCGTCGAGGTGCTCGCCGGCCGCACCCACCACCACCTGATGCCGCACCACCCCGAGCCGGAGGCGATCCGGCTGCACGGGGAGGTCGCCGACGCCGTCGCCGTGGGGGACGGCGTCCGGGCCCGTGCGGCGATGGAGGCGATCCTCGCCGAGGCGCAGCGGGCGATGAGCCGGATGCTCGACGACGGGACGGCGGGCTGACGCAGGGCCTGCCGGGGTGACGGTCCCGGAGGTTAGTGTCGGTGCCGTGACGCAGGCCCTGTACCGCCGCTACCGACCCGAGTCCTTCGCCGACGTCATCGGCCAGGAGCACGTCACCGCTCCGCTCATCGCGGCGCTGACCGCGGGCAAGGTGAACCACGCCTACCTGTTCTCGGGTCCGCGCGGGTGCGGCAAGACCACCTCGGCCCGCATCCTGTCCCGCTGCCTGAACTGCGAGCAGGGGCCGACGGCCACCCCCTGCGGTGTCTGCCCCTCGTGCACCGACCTCGCGCGCGGCGCCGCCGGCAGCCTCGATGTCGTGGAGATCGACGCCGCCAGCCACGGCGGCGTCGACGACGCCCGCGAGCTGCGCGAGCGCGCCACCATCGGCCCGGCACGCGACCGCTACAAGGTCTACGTCATCGACGAGGCCCACATGGTCACGACCGCCGGCTTCAACGCGCTGCTCAAGCTGGTGGAGGAGCCGCCCGAGTACGTCTGCTTCGTGTTCGCCACCACCGAGCCGGACAAGGTGCTCCAGACCATCCGCTCGCGCACCCACCACTACTCGTTCCGGCTGGTGCCGCCGCAGACCCTGTCGGCCTACCTCGAGCAGCTCTGCGCGGCCGAGGGCGT
This sequence comes from Actinomycetales bacterium, assembly GCA_038213835.1. Lineage (GTDB taxonomy): Bacteria > Actinomycetota > Actinomycetes > Actinomycetales > CAWJMD01 > JBBQSN01. The sequence continues at coordinate 25,290 of JBBQSN010000001.1, read as the reverse complement.
CCACGTCGGCAAGGGGGTGATCCCGCTCGTGGTCCGCGCCGGTGCCGGTTCGGTGCGCGACTCGCTCTCGGTGCTCGACCAGCTGATGGCGGGCGCCGGCCCCCAGGGGGTGGACTACCCGCTCGCCGTGGCCCTGCTCGGCTACACCGACAGCGCCCTGCTCGACGAGGTGGTCGGCGCGCTCGGCCAGGTCGACGGTGCCGCCCTGTTCGGGATCGTCGACCGCGTGATCCAGTCCGGCCACGACCCCCGCCGCTTCGCCGAGGACCTCCTCGAGCGGCTCCGCGACCTCATCGTGCTGCAGGCGATGGGGGACTCCGCCGCCGGCGTCCTGCGTGCGGTCCCCAAGGACCAGCTGGAGCGGATGCAGACCCAGAGCAGCTACCTCGGTCAGGCCGAGCTGTCCCGTGCGGCCGACGTCGTGAACACCGCCCTCGGCGAGATGGTCGGCGCCTCCAGCCCGCGGATGCACCTCGAGCTGCTCTGCGCCCGCCTGCTGCTCCCTGCCGTCGACCCCGGCGAGCGCGGCCTCGGCCCACGGCTCGAGCGGATCGAGCGCCGCCTCGGCGCCGGCTCGGCCGCCAGGCTGCAGACCGCCCCGCAGACCGCCCCGCGGACCGCCCCGCAGACCGCGCTGCAGACCGCGCTGCCGACCGCCCAGCCGGCGGCCACCGGCCCGTCCGAGCCCGGCCCGTCCGAGCCCGGCCCGTCGGCGGCGCCGGGACCCGCCGCGGCTGCCCCCGCGTCCACGCCGTGGCCTCCCGACGTCGCCACCGGCCAGCAGCCGAGCCCGGCCGGCCCCGCCCCCGAGCCCGCTCCCGCCGAGCCCGCGAGCACGGACACCGCGCCGGAGCAGCCCGTCGCGACCGCAGACCCCGCCCCCGGCGCGCTCGACACCGAGGCGATGCGGCGGATGTGGCCCGACCTCCTGCACCAGGTGCAGGGCATGAAGCGCTCGACCTGGATGATCATCAGCGCGAACGCCCAGGTGCACGACCTCGCCGGTGGGGTGCTGCGGCTGGCGTTCTCGAACCAGGGCACGGCTCGCGGCTTCGGCAACGGCCAGCACGCCGAGGTCGTGGCGGCGGCGGTCGAGCAGCTGCTCGGCGTCGCGGTCCGGGTCGAGGCCGTCGCCGGCTCATCCCCGTCGTCGGCACCGCTACGAGCCGTCGACGGCAGCCCGTGGCCGGGCGCCGCGCCGACGCCCCCCGCCGAGCCGCCGGACTGGTTCGACCCCACCACCGCGCCACCCCCGACGGCCGAAGGCCCCGGCGCCGCACCGACGGCACCCGCCCGGCGCTCGCGCGCCGAGCAGATGGCGCAGGCGCAGACGCCCCGCGGCGCCGTCGAGCCCGACACGCCACGCCCCGACGACCCCGACCTCGAGGACCACGGGCCGGCGGGCACCTCCGTGGTCGAGCAGCTGCTCGGCGGTCAGGTGATCGACGTCGAGCACGGCGCACGATGACCCCCGGCGGGTCGTCACCGGCCGTGGAGCGGGCTCCGGCCGACGGGGCTACGGTGGCAGCGTGTACGAGGGTGCGGTCCAGGAGCTGATCGACGAGCTCGGCAGGTTGCCGGGCGTCGGTCCCAAGAGCGCGCAACGGATCGCGTTCCACCTCCTCGCCGAGGACCCCGTCGACGTCCAGCGGCTCGTCACCGCCCTCACCGAGGTCAAGGCCCGGGTCCGGTTCTGCACCACCTGCGGCAACGTCGCCGAGCAGGAGCAGTGCCGGATCTGCCGCGACCCCCGGCGCGACGTCACCCAGGTGTGCGTGGTCGAGGAGTCCAAGGACGTCGTGGCGATCGAGCGCACCCGGGAGTTCCGCGGTCGGTACCACGTGCTCGGCGGGGCGATCAGCCCGATCGACGGCGTCGGCCCGGACGACCTGCGCATCCGCGAGCTGATGGTGCGGCTGGCCGACGGCGCGATCACCGAGGTCATCATCGCCACCGACCCGAACCTCGAGGGCGAGGCCACCGCCGCCTTCCTGGCGCGCATGCTGCGGCCGATGGGGCTGCGCGTCACCCGGCTCGCCTCCGGCCTGCCGGTGGGTGGCGACCTCGAGTACGCCGACGAGGTCACCCTCGGTCGCGCCTTCGAGGGGCGCCGGCTCCTCGACGCCTGACCCCGACCCGGTCGACCCGGCGACCGCGACGCCTGCTCCGAACCCGTCACCAGCACAGCGCACCGACCAGCAAGGGGGAGACACCGATGACCGACACCGAGCCCGGCACCCAGACCAGCGCAAAACAGGCGTCCCAGGTCGACGCAGCGGTCCTGGAGGCCCTCGCGGCCGACACCGCCCGCGAGGCCACCGGGTACCTCGACGCCGTCACCGAGGTCGCGGCCGGCAACCAGCCCGAGTCGGCGCTGCCCGTCCTGCTGCTGGCCCTGAGTCAGGTCCTCACCACGGGTGCGCGGCTGGGCGCGATCCAGGACGTCCTGCCCGACGAGAAGTTCGAGCCGGACACCGGGCCGGACGCCGACGACGTCGACGCCGTGCGCTCCGGGCTGGCCAACGTCCTGGAGGGCCTGGACGACTACGCCGACGTCGTCGACCCCCTCACCAGCCTCGAGATCGCGCGCGGCAGCCTGTCCGGTGACATCGCCGAGGTGGCGGCCGCGCTCGTGCACGGGCTGCGCCACTTCGAGCAGGGCCGCACCAGCGAGGCGCTGTGGTGGTGGCAGTTCTCCTACTTGTCGGCGTGGGGCGACCGCGCTGCCAGCGCACTGCGGGTGCTGCTGAGCGTGCTCGGCCACCTGCGGCTGGACGCCGACGACGAGGTCGTCGCCGAGGCGCAGTTCGAGGCCCTGCACACCTGATCGAGAACCTGTTCACCGGTCCGAGACCGGCAGGTCTCAGGCGATCCGGGTCCCGCGCGGCAGCCGACGCACCGGGGTCGACAGCCGACTGACGGCCACCCCGACCCCGAGGGCACCCAGGCCCAGGTTGATGACGAGCCCGAACGGCCACACGGGGATGGCTCCTTCCTCGAGCTCGCCGCCGGTGAGCGGGTTGGAGGCGTCCGAGAAGTCGCGGGACGCGTAGCACTCGTTCAGTGGCTCGTCCGGACCGGCCTGGGCCGATCGCACCCCGCTCTTGATCAACGCGAAGACGTCCTCGCCCTCACCGCCGGGGGCGGCGTCGGCGACGACCACGTACGGGTTGGCCGCCAGCAGCCACCAGGTCGCCTCCGTGTGCGCGACAGAGCGGGTGCTCGTGGACTCCATGCACTCCGACTCCGGGATCGGCGTCGAGTAGTCGAAGTCCGGCCCGAGCGGCGGGTCCACCAGCACCCGCACCTGCTCGTCCTGGGTCACCAGCGGGTAGGACACCCCGAACAGGATCAGGGTGCCGATGCACAGGAACGCCGTGGTCAGGTACGTCATCACCGCGGACGAGACCGACCGCGCCGTCAGCGCCGACCACCCGAGCGCGATCGCGCAGACGGTCAGGAGCATCAGCGCCATCATCAGCGTGGTGACCAGGAACCGGCCGACACCCGTGCCGCCGGGGATCATCGCGAGCAGCAGGAACGGGATCGCGGTGCCGAGGAAGGCCAACGACGTGATCCACCCCGCCAGCAGCTTGCCGATCGCGATCTCGGCGGGGGACAGCAACGTCATCTGCAGGGGCGCCAGCGTCCCCGCGGCGCGGTCGCCGTTCACGCTGGTCGAGGTGAGGGCGGGGGCGACGAGCAGCCCGAGAGTGAGCACCAGCCAGGCCACGGCCCCGTAGAGGAACGACCCCGAGCCCTGGTCGAAGCCCGAGACGGCCATCACCAGGCCGGACAGGATCCCGATCGTCAAGAAGAACAGGCCGAGCATCAGCTGCCACCGGCTGGAGCGCACCCGCTGACGCAGCTCGAGCCGCATCACGGTGCGCACGCCCTGCCACGACAGGGCCCACGCGCCGCGGACGGCGCGGGGCACCGCGACGGGTGTCTGCGTCGTCATCGACGATCACTCTCCAGTCCGAGGTAGACCTGTTCGAGCGCTCCGGCGGCGGGTGCCTGGGAGACCATCGGGACGCCGTCGCGGACGAGGTCGCGCAGCAGCGCGGCGGCGGCCTGGGACGACGGCAGCTCCACCAGCACGTGCTCGGGACGGGCGGCGGTGGGGTCGACGACCTCGGCGACGCCGTGCTCGCGCAGCCAGGTGCGCAGCTGCTCGGGGTCGAGCGCCACGAGCTGCCAACGGCGCATCGACCGGGTCATCGCCTCGATCGTGCGGGCGTCGACCGTGCGGCCGCGGGAGACGAACACCGCGCCGTCGGCGAGGTCGTCGAGCTCGGAGAGCACGTGGCTGGACACCAGGACCGCCTTGCCCTGGCCGGCCAGGCGCCGCAGCAGGATCCGCAGGTCGACCCGCGAGCGCGGGTCCAGGCCGGAGGCCGGCTCGTCGAGCAGCAGCACCTGGGGGTCGTGGACGAGTGCGCGGGCCAGGCCGAGGCGCTGCTTCTGCCCGCGGGACAGCACCCGCGCGGGGGCGTCGGCGAGCTCGGAGAGGTGCACCTCGCCCAGCAGCTCGGCGGCACGCGCCCGGCCCTGCTCGGCGGGGATCCGGTAGGCGTCGGCGAACGTGGTGAGGACCTCGCGGCAGGTCAGCGTCTCCCACTGACCCAGGACGTCCGGCATCCAGCCGATGGCCGAGCGGGCGGCGCTGGACTGGGTGACGGGGTTGGCGCCGGCGACGGTGAGGTGTCCGCTGTCGGGGGCCAGCAGCCCGGCCATCATCAGCATCAGCGTGGTCTTGCCCGAGCCGTTGGGGCCGACCAGTGCGGTGACCCGGCCGGGCGGGACCCGCAGGTCCATCCGGTCGACGGCCACGACGAGGTCGAAGGTGCGGCGCACGCCCTGGCCGACGACCCCGTACCGGGCCGCGCCGTCGACGTCCGGGTCCTGATCGAGGTCCGGGGAGAGCGTCGCGACCGTGACGTCGACGGGTCGCTCCTTCGGGACGTCAGGAGGGTTGCTGGAGGTCATGGGGGCACGGTAGACGCCCGGCCGCGGGGAAGCCCTGAGCCCTGGTACCCAGCGCGCGAGTCACCCCCGATCTCACCCAGGGTGACGACGCCGGGGTCCATGGAGGACGACCGCTCACCCGAGAAGGGTCTGGCCACGGAGAGTCACGAGGGGCCACCGGACCGGGCGATTGGCTACGCACCGTGAGCACCCGATGCTCTCTGGGCCACCGAACCAGGAGTGCTCACCTCATGCCTCGTCCCACCGCCGTCCCCCTCCCCGTCGTCCCTCGCGTCCTCGTGCTGCTGATGGCCGCGTGCCTGGCCGCCGTCGGGCTGGTGGCGAGCGCGGGCTCGCCGGCGAAGGCCGACGCCGCGACGCTGTCCAGCCTGGTCAACCAGTCGCGCCAGCAGGCGGGCCTGCGGCCCCTGGTGCGCGACGCGCGGCTGGACGCCGTGGCGCAGAAGTGGTCGAACAAGATGTCCTACTCCGCGAAGCTGAGCCACAACCCGAGCTACTCGACCCAGATCCCGGCCGGCTGGACGCGGGCGGGCGAGAACGTCGGCTACGACTACAGCGACGCGGACCTGCACTCGGCCTGGATGAGCTCGGCCGGGCACCGGGCGAACGTCCTCGGGGCGTACACGTCGGTGGGTATCGGTTGGACCAAGGACGCGAGCGGCAGGATCTGGGGCACGCAGGTGTTCGCGACCTACGCCGGCGTCACCCCTCCACCCGCCCCGGTGGCCGCTCCCGCCATCGGCAACCGGAACCTGCTCTCCTCCCGGACGCCCGGGCCGGTGACGATGGACTTCGCCTACGGCCGCGGCTCGGACAAGGCCCTCACCGGTGACTGGGACGGCAACGGGACCGACACGGTCGGCGTCCGCCGCGCCAGCGCCCTGTACCTGCGCAACTCCAACAGCACCGGTGCCGCGGACGTCTCGTACGCCTTCGGCCGGTCGACCGACCAGGTCCTGGTCGGTGACTGGGACGGCGACGGCACGGACACGGTGGGGATCCGCCGCGGCAGCACGTTCTACCTCGCGAACCGCCACGGGGGTCCGACCACGGTCGTGTTCTCGTTCGGCCGGTCGACCGACCGGGTCGTCGTCGGCGACTGGGACGGCAACGGCACCGACACGATCGCCCTGCGCCGCGACGGGAAGTTCTTCCTGACCGGCTCGCACGGCGGGGCGGCGACCTCCAGCTTCAGCTTCGGCCGGACCACGGACGTCCCGTACGCCGGTGACTGGGACGGCGACGGCAGGGACACCGTGGCCGTGCGCCGGTCCTCGACCTACTACCTCACCGCCGCGAACCTGGCCGAGACCTCGGCGACCGCCGTCTCCTTCGGCCGAGCGGCCGACGTGGCGCTGCTGGGCGACTTCGACGGGGACGGCTGGGACAGCCTCGGCGTGCGTCGCTGACCGAGGGCCGAGAGCGGCCGACCGCCCCTGCTGCCCTTGGGTAGGGTGCGGCGCATGGCGCTGGTGGTGCAGAAGTACGGCGGGTCCTCCGTCTCCGACGCCGACGGCATCAAGCGGGTGGCCAAGCGGATCACGCAGACGCAGAAGGCAGGGAACGAGGTCGTGGTCGTCGTCTCCGCCATGGGGGACACCACCGACGACCTGCGGGACCTCGCCCAGCAGGTGAGTCCCCTCCCGCCGCCTCGTGAGCTCGACATGCTGCTCACCGCCGGCGAGCGGATCTCGATGGCCCTGCTGGCCATGGCGATCGCCAACCTCGGCCTCCAGGCGCGCTCGTACACCGGTAGCCAAGCGGGGGTCATCACCGACTCCGCCCACGGCCGCGCGCGGATCATCGACATCACCCCCGGACGCATCCGCACCGCCCTGGACGAGGGGCACGTCGTGATCGTGGCCGGTTTCCAAGGGGTCTCGCAGGACACCAAGGAGATCACCACGCTCGGTCGCGGCGCGTCGGACACCACGGCGGTGGCGCTCGCGGCCGCGCTCAAGGCGGACGTGTGCGAGATCTACACCGACGTGGACGGCGTCTTCACCGCCGACCCGCGGATCGTCCCGACGGCTCGGCGGCTCGAGACGGTCACCTACGAGGAGATGCTCGAGCTGGCGGCGTGCGGTGCCAAGGTCCTGCACCTGCGCTGCGTCGAGTACGGACGGCGCTCCGGCGTGCCCATCCACGTCCGGTCCTCGTTCACCCCCAAGCCCGGAACCCTAGTCAGCGGATCGATGGAGGACCTTCACGTGGAGCAGGCGATCATCTCGGGAGTCGCGCACGACCGCAGCGAGGCCAAGATCACGGTGGTGGGCGTGCCCGACACCCCGGGCAAGGCCGCCGAGATCTTCGAGGCGGTGGCGGCCGCCGACATCAACATCGACATGATCGTGCAGAACGTCTCGACCGCGGCCTCGGGCCTCACCGACGTCTCGTTCACGCTCCCCAAGAGCGAGGGTGCCCAGGGAATGGCGGCGCTGAAGGCGGTGGAGGGGTCCGTCGCGTTCCACTCGCTGCAGTACGACGACACGATCGGCAAGCTCTCGCTCGTGGGCGCCGGCATGCGCAGCCACCCCGGCGTCTCGGCCAGGTTCTTCAAGGCGCTCGCCGACACCGGCATCAACATCGAGATGATCTCGACCTCGGAGATCCGGATCTCCGTCGTCACCCGGGCCGACGCGCTCGACGACGCGGTCCGCGCCGTCCACACCGCGTTCGGGCTGGACTCCACCGAGGGCGAGGCCGTCGTCTACGGCGGCTCCGGTCGCTGAGACCGCGACGCCGCCTCAGGAGGGTCGGCCGGGGGTGCGTCGACCTCGCCGTCCTCGGCCATCCGCCGCAGCGTGCGGTACACCGTGGCCAGGCCGATGCTCTCCCCCTCCCGGCGCAGGTCGGCTGGATTCCTGGGCGCTGCGGAAGGTGTCCTGACCGTCGAGGAACTCCGGCACCGCGGTGCGCCGGCGCGTGTTCTGGCGGGCCGTCTCCTCCTCGAGGAGGATCTCCTCCCGTCCTGGGTGGTCGCCGACTCGTCGAGATCTCCTCTCGCGGCACGAGGTGGCCGGTCGGCGCCGTTCCTAGGCTTGGTGAGCCGGCGTGGCGTCCCGCGGGACCCTTGTCATCCTCATCCGACCGACCGAAGGACTGATGTGTCCGTCTCCATCGCTGAACCCCGACGGGTCCCTGAGCCACGCACCCTGCTCCGGCCGATCGTGTGCACGGTCGCGCTCCTGGTGGCTGTGTTCGTCGCGCCGTTCCCCGTGGCGTCGGCGTGGTCCGATGGCGGGTACCCGAGCCGAGCCGCCCTGGTGGACTCGCTCAGCGCCGCGTTCGTCCACTACTGGGACGCCGGCTCCGGGGTGATCGGTCCGGACCTGGCTCTGCCAGTGGACTTCTGGGCACGCTTCCATGTCGTCAAGGCCGCCCTCGCCGCCATCCTGCTCGTGGCCCTCGCGCGCCTCGGCTCGCGCACGTGGGTGGTGTACACGCGCGCCGCGACCGCGACCCGCAGACTCCTCGCCGGGGTTCTCGTGGGGATGGCGGCCCTGGCGCTGCTCGCGCTCCTGGTCCTGGTGGCGAACGTCCAAGGGGCCATCGCTCCCTTGTCGTCGGCCCTGGGGCTCCTCCCGATGGGCAGGCCGGACCCCGCACTCGCGGGAACGATCACGCAGGTCCGAGATGGTCTGGCAGGCGAGGCTCGCAGCCCGGCGCTGGGGACGCTCGTCCACGACTTCACCGCGTACCACATCGCCATGGCCGGCCTCGGCGCCGTGGTGACCGCCGGCCTGCTCGCGACAGCGGTCCTGTTGTGGCGGCGGCGGGCCCGGATGTCGGCCGGGCGACGTGGTCGCCACCTGACGGCGACGGCGGTCGTCGCGGTGATGGCGTCGTCGGCGTTCTTCGGTGTGGTCACGGCTGCCAACCTCAGCACCGTCGCCGATCCGGCTCCGGCCCTCCTCGGCTTCTTCCAGGGCGGCGGGTGAGGGACACTCCTGGGGTGTCGGGACCAGTCGAGGGGTCGTCGGTCACCCGGTGGCGGACCCGGCGGCTGTTCGAGCCGGCTGCAGCGGACGGTGGCCGAGGCGACCCGCGGCCGTGGCTGGTCCACGGGCGACTGCAGGGGCGGGAGGCCGTGGTCGATCTCGCACCGGTCGTCGCGATGACCTGTCTGGCGCTGCCGCAGCTCGTCCACCACGCGCGGTACTCCGACCCGAGACTGGGCCTGTACGTGGTGCTGAGCGTCGTGCTCATCGCCTCGTTGACGGTGCGGCGTCGGCTTCCCCTCTCGGTCCTCGCCCTGTTCCTCGTGCTGATGCTCACGCAGGCATGGGTGGGCATCCAGCTCATCGCCGGAACCGGTCTTCTCATCGCCGTGTACTCGGTTGCGTCCCGCTACCCCCTGCGCGTCGCAGGGCCCAGCTGCGTCATGGCCGTGGCCACGACCGTCCCGGCCGCCTCACAGGTCACCCACGGGTTCGGGTGGATCGACCTGGTCGTCATCGTGTCCGCCGTGGTGCTGGCCTCGCTCATGTGCGGCGCCTACGTCCGCGACCGCGCCGCGACCATCCGGGCGCTCACCGAGGCGGCCGATCAGCTGGCGCGTGAACGTGCCCAGCACGCCCAGCTGGCGGTCGCCCGCGAGCGGGCCCAGATCGCCCGGGAGATGCACGACATCATCGCGCACAGCCTGTCGGTGATGGTGGCGCTGGCCGACGCCGCAGCGCTGAAGGTGCCGGCCCACCCGCACGAGGCGGCGGCCACGATGGGGCGCGTGTCCGACGTCGGCCGGCAGGCCCTCGGCGACAGCAGGCGCGTCCTCGGCGTCCTTCGCGGCGACGCCACCGTGCCGCTGACCCCGCAACCCGGCGTGGACGACCTCGAGGTGCTCGTCGAGCAGGTGCACCACGACGGCCTCGACGCCGTGCTGACCGTGACCGGCCCCGTGGCTGCGGTCCCCGCAGCGGCCGGCCTGACGGTCTACCGCATCGCGCAGGAGGCGACCGCCAACACCCTCAAGCATGCGCGCGGCACCACCCGTCTCGACGTCTCGCTCACCATCACGAGGACCACGGTGACCTTGCACGTCCACGATGACGGCCAGGCCGAGGTGGCCGCCTCGAGCACCCCACCGCGCGGGAACGGCATCCAGGGCATGCGCGAACGGGCCGCAGCCTACGGTGGCACCGTGACCGCCGGACCCGGTCCGGACGGCGGGTGGGACGTGCGGGCCGAGCTTCCTCTGACCGCCCGTGGCCGCCGCGGTGAGGACCGAGCATGAGCGTCCGCGTCCTGCTCGTCGACGATCAAGCGCTGATCCGCACGGGGTTCCGGATGATCCTGGAGGAGACGCCAGGCGTCGAGGTGGTGGGTGAAGCCGACAACGGCCGCGCCGCACTGCGCCAGGCCTCGACCCTGGCACCCGACGTCATCCTGATGGACATCCGGATGCCGCAGATGGACGGTCTCGAGGCCACCCGTCTGCTCACGGCCGGCGAGTCACCGTCCCGGGTCCTGGTCATCACCACCTACGACCTCGACGAGTACGCGTACGCCGCCCTGCGGGCCGGTGCCAGCGGCTTCCTCCTCAAGGACGCCCCCGTCAGCGAACTCGTCAGCGCGATCCACGCTGTCGCCGACGGCCATGCCGTCGTCGCGCCCCGCATCACCCGGCTCCTGCTCGACACCTACGCGCACCGCCTACCCGACGTGAAGGGCGACCCCGCACGGGCGAGGTTGCAGGGTCTGACCCCTCGCGAACGCGACGTGCTCCTCGAGATCGCCCGCGGTCTCACCAACGCCGAGATCGGGGTGACCCTCAGCATCTCCGAGGTCACGGTGAAGACACACGTCGGCTCCATCCTCACCAAGCTGGCCCTGCGAAACCGGGTCGCCGCCGTCATCCTCGCCTACGAGCTCGGCCTGGTGGACTAGACCCGGATGAGGTCGTCCCCACCGAGCTGGGCCGGGCGAAGGAGCACATCGTCCCCTCACTGTTGTCCCCTATGCTCCGGAAGTGGCCCATACGGAGTCCTCCGGGCGATGGGGGCAGGTGCTGGACGCCGCGGAGGCCGCCTCGCCGGTGGACGCCGTGGAGGCGGTGACGCGCGAGCTGGGGGTGGCGTTGGGCGCCACGGAGGTGTCCTTCCTCATCGCCGACCTGTCGGGGCGCGCCCTGGTCCGGCTCGCGCACGTGCCTCCGCACCAGGTCGAGGAGCACATCGACAGCCGAAGGCCCGCCTCCGGCGAACGACGCGATGCCGGGGAGCTCGCGACGGTGCTGCCCTTCGACGGCGGGCCGGCCGAGCAGGCGGTGCGCACCCAGACCGTGCAGGTGCTCCCGCCCGAGGAGCCCCCTGCGGGGACGGCTTCTGCCGACCAGTGGACGGTCCTGGCCCCCATGACCGAGCGCGGGGAGGTCATCGGTCTGCTCGAGCTCCATGTACCCGAGGAACCGGATCCGGACACGGTGGCCGAGATCGCTCGGCTGGCGCACCTCCTGGCGTTCGTGGTGATCGCGAACCGGCGTCACACCGACCTGTACGAATGGGGCCAACGCAGCCGCCGGTCGAGCCTGTCTGCAGAGATCCAGCAGCGACTCCTTCCCGGCCCGCGCACGTGCGAGGCGGGTGCGTTCACGCTCTCGGCGTGGTTGGAGCCGGCAGCCGAGATCGCCGGAGACACGTTCGACTACAGCCTGGCCCGTGACCTGCTGCACCTGTCGATGACCGACGCCATGGGACACGGTGTTGCTGCCGCACTCACGGCCACGTTGTGCGTGGGTGGTCTGCGGGGCGCTCGCCGGCAGGGTGCCTCGCTGCTGGAGCAGGCGTCGGCCACGAACGCAGCTCTGGCCACGAATGCCAGCGCGAGCGCGCTCGACGACTTCGTGACCGGCGTGATCGGACGCCTGGACCTGCAGGTGGGAACGCTGGAGCTCGTCAACGCCGGACATGTCGCTCCCTACCTGATGCGGGACGGGCGGGTCAGCGCGATGGACCTGCCGGCGGACCCACCGTTCGGGATGTTCGCCGAGACGACTTACCGCAGCACCGTGCTCGACCTGGAGCCCGGCGACCGGATCGTGGTCGTGACCGACGGCATGCTGGAGCGCAACGCCGCCGGCTTCGGCCTGCCGGCCGCCATCCAGGAGACAGGGGAGCTGCACCCGCGTGAGGCCGTCCGCCGACTGGCCGACAGCGTTCTGCAGGCGACGGGGCACGACCTCGAGGACGATGCCACCGTCCTGCTCCTGGACTGGCACGGGGGCCATCACCGGCAGCGCAGGACGACGTTAGGCGCGGACCCCGTGCGCGCCAGCGACCCCCTGACGTGAGTCCGGGCTCTGCAGGCGGCCCCGACCGCGAGGACCCACCCAGGGAGACCGAGTGCCGCGGTCAGCTCAGGACAGGGCGGTGAGCAGCTGGGCCTTCGGCTTGTTCGACATCCCGACCAGTCCCCGCGCGCGTGCCTCGGCCCGGAGCTGGACGACGGTCCACGACTCGTCCGGCACCGTGACACCGTCGGCGTCCGTGGGCTCGGCCACGGGTCCGCCTGAGGCCGGCGCCTCCATCGGCGCAGTGGCCTGAACCTGCGCCAGGGCGACAGAGGCACGGTCCTGCTGGTGCTGCAGCTCATTCGCCCGCGCCCCGGCGCGCGCGGCCGACCTCTTGTGCGCCTTCGCGTCCTTCTTCCAGCGCTCGGCGAGGTCCTGGGCCTTCGTCAGCTGCTTCTCGGTCTTCCTCAGCTGGCCACGAAGGGCGGAGACGCTCTGCTTCAGTTCCTTCTGCTTCGCGCGGGACTGCTCGATCGCGCGCTTCTCCTTCTTGCTGCTCATGGGTCCTCGTTCGTCGGTGGTGGACTCACGGTGAGAGGTCCGACCCAGAATGTATCCCAGGCTGATCCGACCATCGGCGCGTGCGAGCGCGAGCTGCATCGCCGGGTACCTCATCGGAGGTAGACCGAACCGGCCTGGATCGCGGTCGTCCCGCGGATGACGAGCCGCGTCGGCAGCACGATGTGCCGCGGTTCGTCCTGCCCGTGCTGCAGGTCGCCCAGCAGCAGGTGCGCGGCGGCCTCCCCCTGCTCGAGCACGGGCTGCGCGACCGTCGTGAGGTCGACCACGGACGCCATGTCGTGGTCGTCGAAACCGACCAGCGAGACCTGCCCGGGGACGTCGACACCTGCCTTGACGAACGTCCTCATCACCCCGAGGGCCAGCTCGTCGTACTCGGCCAGGACCGCGGTGGCGATCTGCTTCCTCGCGAGGATGAGGTGCCCGGCCTGCGCTCCACCCTCCACCCCCGGGGAGCCGGCATGGACGATGTCGCACCGCATCCCGTGCGCCTGCGTCTCCGCCACGAACTCCCGCCGGCGTTCTGCCGCGGCCACGAAGGCGAGGTCGTCCACGGGGCTCACGACCATGGTCACGGACCGGTGCCCGAGCAGGCGGAGGTGGCGCACCGCCACCCGCACCGCCGCGGCGTCGTCGATGCAGACCGAGCTGAAGCGGGAGCTGTGCGTCCCGATGCAGACGACGGGTACGCCCAGATCGTGCAGCTTCTTCGCCTGGGTGTCGTCCATGGGTAGCGTCAGCACCACGATGGCGTCGACCCGACCTCGCAGCGGCATCGCCTCGAGGAAGCGCTCACGCCCCATCCGGTCCCCGATCGTGTAGAGGAGGACGTCGTAGCCGGCCTCGCGCAGCACGCGCTCGACGCCGGCGACGACCTGCGCGAAGAACCAGCGGGTGACGTGCGGGACCACGACGCCGATGGTGCGGGTGCGTCCGCTGGACAGCTGCGAGGCGGCGGGTGAGGCCACGTACGAGAGCTCCGTGGCCGCCTCGAGGACCCGGAGGCGGGTGGCCTGGGAGACGTGCGGCAGTCCGCGGAGCGACCTCGACACCGTGGCAGGGGAGACCTGGGCCAGCCGAGCGACGTCGTGGATGCCGGTGCGCCGCTGAACCACCACCGCCAACCTCCCGACCCGCAATGAAAACGTGTTCAGGGACTGCGCCGCCCAGTATCGGCCCCGATGAAGCTCGCCACGTCGACCCGATGTCGAATCGTTACCCGTGAAGGCTGGCGATGGACCTGCCCCGGGTGTCACGTTGCTGGAATCGTTTTCAGTGATCAGCATCACCGGCGGCCCGATCGCCGTGACGCGGCACGAGGACGAAGGACAACGACGTCGACCTTTGAGAGGGACGAGAATGCGCGCACGGAACACGACGAGGCTGGCCCTGGTCGCGACCAGCACGCTCCTGCTGGCTGGCTGTCTCAGCGACGGCGGCGGTGACGGCGGGAGCGGCGGTGATGCCGGCGGCGACGGCGAGGTCGAGGTCATGTACGGCTTCGCCAACGAGCAGTCGGACGCCTTCATCGAGGAGGTCGGCGCCTGGGCCGAGGACGAGGGCATCAACGTCAAGTTCTCCCCGACGCCGGACTTCGACAAGCTCGTCCGCAGCCGGGTCCAGGGCAACAACCTGCCGGACATCGCGATCTTCCCGCAGCCGGGCATCACGCTGGACATCGCCCGGTCGGGCAAGCTCGCGGACCTGCGCGACGTCCTGGACATGGACGCCCTCGAGGAGTCCGTGGTGCCGGGCATCCTGGACGCTGCCACGGACGAGGAGGGTGCGATCTACGCAGCCCCCATGTCCATCAGCGTGAAGAGCCTGGTCTGGTATCCCAAGGGGCCTTTCGAGGAAGCGGGCTACGAGATCCCGGAGACCCACGAGGACCTGCTGGCCCTGCAGGAGCAGATCAAGACCGACGGCATCACGCCCTGGTGCATCGGCATCGAGAGCGGGCCGGCCACCGGTTGGGTCGCCACCGACTGGATCGAGGACTACGTCCTGCGCGTCGGCGGCACCGAGGGCTACGACAAGTGGGTCAAGCACGAGATCCCCTTCGACGACCCGATGGTCCAGGAGGCCGCCGGCTACGTCGAGGAGATCTGGACCGGCGAGGGCAACGTCCTCGGCGGTCAGGGGTCCATCGCCAGCACGGCGTTCGCCACTGCTGCGAACCCGATGTTCGACCAGCCCCCCGGCTGCATGCTGCACCGCCAGGCCAGCTTCCTGGCGCTGCCGGGCAGCTTCCCCGCCGAGGTGATCGAGGACCTCGACAACCGTGCCGGCGTGTTCCAGCTGCCGCCGATCGAGGCGGGGGAGAGCCCTGTGCTGGGTGGCGGTGACATCGCTGGCCTGTTCAGCAAGGACGACGAGGACTCCATCAAGGTGCTCGAGTACATCACTGGTGAGGAGTTCGGCGGTTGGGTGGAGACCAGCGGGTACATCTCCGCGCACACGGGCTTCGACCTCAGCCAGCAGCCCAACGAGACGATGAAGGAGATCAGCGAGATCGCCTACGGCGCCACGGACTTCCGCTTCGACGGCTCCGACCTGATGCCCGGCGAGGTCGGTGCAGGTAGCTTCTGGCGCGAGATGGTTGCCTGGACCAACGACTCCAAGTCGATGTCCGAGGCGCTGACAGCCATCGAGCAGAGCTGGCCGGCGAGCTAGTCGAGCACGGTCGGGTGGGCGGGATCCTCCGCCCACCCGACCGTGGCGTGAACACACAGGACGAGCGTTCCCACTAGGAGGGCCCAGTGACCTTCAAGATCCTCAACGCACTGATCGCCATCGTCGCCGGGGTGGGCGGTGCCCTGATCCTGTACTACCTGCTCAACAAGCTGGTCGAGATGCTCCCGTCCAAGACGGAGGAGCGGATCAAGCCCTTCGTGTTCATCGGGCCCGCCTTCGCCGCGATCGCCGTGTTCCTTCTCTACCCGGCTGTCAGGACCATCATCCTGAGCTTCGCCGACCGCGACTCCAGCGAGTTCGTCGGCCTCTCGAACTACACCGACCTGCTCGCCTCGCCGAACTTCCGGGACACCCTGTTCAACACCCTGCTGTGGATCATCATCGTCCCAGCGGTGACGGTGGCCCTGGGTCTGGGGGTCGCCGTGCTGGCCGACCGGCTGAGACCGGGACCGGAGAAGCTCAGCAAGACCATCATCTTCTTACCGATGGCCATCTCCATGGTGGGCGCCGGCACCATCTGGCGGTTCATCTACGAGGCTCGGCCCGAGGGCCGGACGCAGATCGGTCTGCAGAACGCCATCGTGACCGCTGTCGGGCTGGACCCGGTGGTGTGGCTGCAGGAGAGCGGTTTCCGCCTCAACAGCTTCTTCCTCATGGTCATCCTCATCTGGGCGCAGGTCGGGTTCTCGATGGTCCTGCTGTCCGCGGCCGTCAAGGGAGTTCCCACCGAGACGATCGAGGCGGCTCGGATCGACGGCGCCAACGAGGTCCAGGCGTTCTTCCGCGTGGTCGTCCCGCAGATCTGGCCGACGGTCGTCACGGTGTTCATCACCGTCACCATCGGGGTCATGAAGGTCTTCGACATCGTCTACGTCATGACGAACGGCAACTTCAACACCAACGTCATCGCGGTCGACTTCTACAACCAGCTCTTCACCAACGGCAATGCCGGGTACGCGTCGGCCATCGTGGTCATGCTCATGCTGGCCGTCGTGCCGATCATGGTCTACCAGGTACGCAACTTCCGGGAACAGGAGGCCACGCGATGACCGCCATCAGCACGGGCGTACCGCCCACCCCCGTCAAGGGCGAGAAGAGGGCTCGCAAGGTCATGGGCAGCGACGGGGGTCCGGGTTCCGGGCAGAAGCGCGCCGGCAAGCTCGTCAAGTCCGTCCTGTTCGTCATCTGCTTGCTCTGGATCGTCCCGGTCATCGGACTGCTCGTGACGTCCTTGCGCACCGCGGACGCGGCCAACTCCACCGGATGGTGGACGGCGATCGCCTCCCCGTTGGACTTCACGCTGAACAACTACGCCGAGGCGGCCGACCGTGGAGGCATGGCCCAGGCGTTCGTCAACAGCATGGCCATCACGCTCCCGGCCACGATCATTCCGATCATGATCGCCGCGTTCGCCGCGTACGCCTTCAGCTTCATGCACTTCCCGGGTAGGGACGCGTTGTTCATCCTCATCGTCAGCCTGCTGGTGATCCCCAGCCAGGTGGCGCTGGTGCCGCTGCTGCAGCTCTACGGCAACTTCGGCCTGAACGGCACATTCCCAGCTGTGTGGCTGGCACACATCGGGTTCGGCATGCCGTTGGCGATCTTCATCCTGCGGAACTACATGGCCAGCCTGCCCAAGGAGCTGATCGAGTCGGCGAAGATCGATGGCGCCAGCCACTTCCAGACCTTCTGGCGGCTCATCATCCCGATCTCGACCCCGGCGCTGGCGTCGTTCGCCATCTTCCAGTTCCTCTGGGTCTGGAACGACCTGCTCATCGCGCTGCTGTTCATCGGACCCGGGACCAACGCGCCGATGACCGTCCAGCTCGCCGGGCTGCTCGGAGCGCAGGGCCAGGGCTGGCACCTCATCACCGCCGGAGGCTTCCTCACCATGCTGGTGCCCCTGATCGTCTTCCTGTCGCTGCAGCGCTACTTCGTGCGCGGCATGACGGCCGGCTCCGTGAAGGGCTGACGGCCGGTGGGTGGTGGCCACCGGGCGGGTCGACTGTGAGCGAGCACCACCGCCCGGGCTTCCACGTGCGACCGGCGTCCGGCTGGATCAACGACCCCAACGCGCCCGTCGTGATCGACGGCCGCTACCACCTGTTCTGCCAGCACAACCCCGCTGGGACGGCACATGGCGACGTGCACTGGGCGCACTTCTCCAGCGCGGACCTGGTGCACTGGACGACCCACCCCGTCGCGTTGGCACCGCGACCGGGCGGGCCGGACGAGGGTGGCTGCTGGTCGGGCAGTGCGGTGCTGGTGGATGGCCATGCCTGGCTGGTCTACAGCGGCAACCTCGAGGGCGTGGAGCACCAGACGGTGTGCGTGGCTCGTCCCGTCCCCGGTGCGCTGGAGTGGGTCCCGGACCCTGACGCCGTCATGCGGCGCCCCCCCGAGGCGGCCGAGCTCGCCGAGTTCCGGGACCCGTTCGTCCGGGCTGTCGACGGTGGGTACCGGATGCTCGTCGGGGGCGGATACCGCGACGGCACCGGCGTGGTCCTGCAGTACCGCTCGGACGACCTGCTGAGCTGGTCGGCGACGGGCCCGTTCTGCGTGGCGACGGACGCCGTCGTGAGCGGACGCGACACGGGCGACGCGTGGGAGTGCCCGCAGCTGCTGGTGCGCGGTGACCGCGCGCTGCTGGTCATCTCGGCCTGGCGTGAGGGGAGCGGCCCCTCGCACGTCGAGTACGTTGTCGGCCGGCTCCGCGGCGATCGGTTGGAGCCGGACGGTGCGGGCCGGCTGGACCACGGCCCCGACCTCTACGCTCCCGCCCTCACGGTCGACGCCACCGGACGCTGCCTGCTGTGGGGGTGGGTCTGGGAGGCCCGGGAGGACAGCGCGGTCGAGCAGGACGGCTGGGCGGGGCTGCTCACGGTCCCGCGGGTGATCGAGCTCGCCGCAGACGGCACCCCGCGGTTCTCCCCGGCCGACGAGCTCCTCCTGCTGCGCGGTGCCGACGGCGGTCGTGCCGATCGCGAGCTGGTGCCCGGGGAGCCCGCCGTTCTCGACGTCGACGCCGGACGGGCGCTCGACGTCGAGGCGAGGCTCGTCCCGGGGGCCGGCGGCCGTGTCTGGCTGCAGGTGCTCGCGAACGCGGACGGTACCGAGCTGACGGAGGTCGGCGTGGACGACGCCGGCCAGGTGTACCTCTCGCGCGACCGCTCGAGCCGGGGCACCGGGACCCTCGGCGGCACCTTCGGGATGCCCGTCGGCCTCGACGCCGGCGGCGGGGTTGAGCTCCGCGTGCTGGTGGACGGATCTGTCGTCGAGGTCTTCGCCGGTGACGGGCATGCCCTCACCGCTCGGGTCTACCCGGAGTCGGCGGACAGCACCGGACTGGTCGCCGGTGCCGACCGGGCAGCCGGGAGCGTCGAGGTGCGGTGGTGGACCGTCGGGACGCAGGGCCGGTCGACGGCCCCCCTCGCGTAGTGCCGTGTCGGGCAGCGGGTCTCACCCGCCGCGGGGGCCGGACCCGAGCATCGTCCACAGGCCACGCAGGGAGCAGACGGCTGCGCCGACCAGGCCGATCACGGTGCCGCCGAAGGTCAGGAGCACCCAGCTGGCGTCGTCCCGGGCGTACATGAGGTTGGACGTCAGGACGCACGCCGCCGCCAGCGTGAGGAAGGCGAGCGTCCGGAGGCCCCAGCGCGGGGCGGGCCGGCCAGATCGGTTCGCAGCCACTCAGCCGTCACCCCGGTCGGTCGTCGCGGGACGCAGGACGGGTCCGGACAGCTCGTAGTCGACCAGCGCGGGCCGTACCTCGCACAAGGTCTCGGCGGGGTCGAGGACCAGGCTCGCGTCCGGCAAGGCAGGGAGCTGACGGGCCACGCTCCCGTCGCCGCGACGGACGTCGATCCGGACCTGCAGACCGGCGTCGGCGGTGCGGGACGAGCAGGTCAGGAGCGCCGACATCGGCACCAGGATCTCGCGTCCGGCCTCCAGCCGGCGGGCGTCGTCATCACGCGAGCGCAGCCGGAGCCGGTCACCCGAGGCCGCCACGGACATCACCTCGAGCGGAGCCACCCCGGAGTTGCGGATCGCCAGGTAGTAGGTGACGTGCCCTCCCGGCGGTGAGGACGACGACGTCCACACGCCGATGGACACCGCGAGGCTGACGATCCTGCGGCGGTCCTGCTCGTCCATCCACCCGTGCAGCTCGACCGCCCCGGTGGCAGCCAGCGCGACCACGACGACGGTCGCCGTCCCGAGCCTGGCGGCTCGTCGGCGGCCTGCCGACACCGAGAGCCACCAGCGCTCCCACCGGGGGGTGGCGTACCCGCCGAGCACCTCGGCGGGTGCGTGGGAGTCCTCACCGGCACCCGGGGACACGTCGTCGGGTGCCCGGCTGTCGCCGTGGTCGCGTGGTCTCTGCCCGGGCACCCCACCATCGTGGGACACGGTCGCCTCGCGCGCCAGCGTCCCGGCGCTGTGCTTCGCGTGGAGGGTGGCCGTGTTCGCAGCCGCGTGTCGCCACCCGTACGGAGCAGACCTCGGGAATCTGTGGCCTGCTCGTCCCTCGTCCTGCCCCGATCGCGTTCGGCCTTCCAGGCGAACGGCTGGCAACCAGCGGTAACGCCGGACGGGGCAGTGCCGCCGCCTCTAGGCTCGCGCTACGCAGACCGGGTGACAGTACGCACGCTACGTTACGATCTCACGAAGGACCCATGCCCGTGACCACCACGCTCCGCTCCGCAGTCACCGCGGTCTGCCTGACGCTGGGCCTGCTGGTCGCCCTTCCGGCTCCTGCCGCTGTCGCAGACCCCGACGCCTCCCCCGGCGTCGTCGCCGAGCGCCCCCGTGACGCCGCCGTGCACGCCGTGGACGGCGAGGTGCGCAGCATCGCCCAGGTCGGCGACAGCGTGGTGATGGGCGGCACCTTCACCCGCGTCGGGCCGGTCACCCGTGGCGCCGTCGGCGTGGTCAGCACCGCCGCCAAGTCCTTCCAGCCCGGCTTCCCTGACGTCGTCGGGGTGGTGACCACCGTGGTGGCCGACGGGGCCGGAGGGTGGTTCCTCGGGGGGGCGTTCAGCAGCGTCGGCGGCCAGCCCCGCAGCAACCTCGCCCAGGTCGACTCAGCCGGAGTGGTCACCTCGTTCGCCCCGACAGCCAATGGCGTCGTCAACGACATCGAGGCGCTCCCGGGTGGCAACCTCGTCGTCGGTGGCGCCTTCACCTCGCTCGCGGGGTCGTCCGCCGGTGGCCTGGGACGGCTCTCGAGCGCCGGCGCGCTGGTGTGGGGCACCTCGGTGACGAACGGGGCGGTCCGCACGGTGGCGGTCTCGGCCGACGCGAGCCGCGTCTACCTCGGTGGGGACTTCGCCCGCATCGAAGGCACCACCCGCAACCGCCTGGGCGCCGTGAGCGCAACGACCGGCGCGCTCGACACCGGCTTCGAGCCGGGTACGGTGAACCTCGCGGTGAACGACATGGTCGCCCACTCAGGTGCCGTACTGCTGGTCGGCGACTTCACCAAGGTCAACGGCGTCACGCGCAACCGGATCGCCCGCGTCGACGGGAGCACCGGTGCGCTGGACGGGCTCACCGTCAGCGTCAACAACTCGATCAAGGACGTGGATTACGACGCCGCCGCCGGTGTCGCCTACATCGCGGGCAGCTTCGGGAACGTCGGCGGCAGCTCACGCAACCGGCTCGCCGGGGTGAACCTGGACACGATGGCCCCCACGGCGCTCAGCCTGACGAACATCAGCGGCAGCCTCTCGGCCGTGGCCCTGGACGGCGCCGGTGGCCTGTACATCGGGGGACCGATGCAGATCACGCCCGAGAAGGGCAACCCCGGTGTCCTGGCCCGCGTCACGATCTCGAGTGGCACGGTCGCGGCGGTGGTCCCCTACGCGGAGACCCCCCGCTCGCTCGCACGCCAGCCGGTCACCGGCAGCAGCGGCCCACTCGTGCTCGTTCCCTCAGGTGGCTCACTGCTGGTCGCCGGCGACTTCTCCGACTACGGGCTGACAGCCCGCAACGGCCTCGCGGCCTACGACCTGGCGACCGGCGCGCTCTCCTCCGACTTCGATCCCGCACCGAACGGGGACGTCAACGCCGTCAAGGCCTCGGCCGACGGGCGGGCCGTGTTCGTCGGCGGCGCGTTCACCACCATCGCCGGCTCCAACCAGAAGCACCTCGCGAAGCTCGACGTCGGCACCGGTGCGGCGGTCCCCGGCTTCCAGGTCAGCTCCAGCTCGTACGTGAAGGACCTCGCGGTCCGCACCGACGGCAGCACGCTGTACGTGGGCGGCAACTTCGACCTGTTCAACGGGGTGCCGACGAGCAAGCTGGTCGCCGTCGACGCCACCAGCGGACAGACACGACCTGGGTTCGCGATGCCGCTCACCGAGCCGACCAACGAGACCAGCGAGGGCGGCCTGAGGGCGATGGCCCTGTCGCCGGACGAGACCCGCCTGATGATCGTCGGGAACTTCCGGCGGGTCGCCGGTCAGGACCGTCCGCTCATCGCCCAGATCGACGTGGCCGCCAGCCCTGCCGGCGTGACCGACTGGCGCACGGACGTCTACGACCAGCCCTGCGCGCGCGCCGGACAGGTCGGATGGATGCGCGACGTCGACATCTCGCCGGACTCCACCACCGCCTACGTCGTGAGCGCGGGGCACTTCTACTACCCGGCCTGCGACTCGGTGAACGCCTTCTCCATGACACCCCATCCGATCACCCGGCCCACGTGGACCAAGAAGATCGGCGACACCCTCGAAGGCGTCGCCGCGGGACAGGACGCCATCTACGTCAGCGGGCACTTCCGTTACCTGGAGACGGAGACCAAGAGCCAGGACCGGTTCCAGATCGCGGCTCTCGACCCTGCGACGGGTGAGGGCCTGAACTGGGTGCCCAACGCCGGAGGCTTCCGGGGGGTGCTGACCGTCGAGCTGGAGCCCGCCGGTCTCTTCGCGGGCAGCGACGGCGAGGCGTTCGGCGGAGTCAACCACGGCCGCAACGCCTTCTGGCCGAACCCCGCGCCGGGCATCGACGTCCGCAAGATCCCGTCCCGGCCATGGGTCCCGGCGCCGTCCGGCACAGTGCACCATGCCGTGCGGGTGCAGAACACGTTCTCGGACCGGGAGGTCACGCTCACGACCCTGAGCGACGAGCGGCTCGGCTCCCTCGCGGGGTCGGGCACGTGCGCCGTTCCGCAGACGATCGCGGCCGGTTCGGCCTATACCTGCACGACCGCCTCCGAGGCGGTGTCAGGTACGGCACCGAGCGAGGTCGCCTCCACACTGACCGCGTCAGGCACCGCGTCAGGTGCGCCCGTCAGCGACGCCGACCGCTCCGTCGTCAAGGTCATCGCTCCCCCGGCCCTGTTCAGGATCCGCTCCGCGGTGGGACCGGGCGTCATCGCGTTCCCGGGCGGCACGGTGCGCTTCGACGTCACCATGATGAACCTCGACCCGGCCCGGTCGGCGACCCTGACGAGCCTGGTGAGCCCGACGTTCGGCGACGTCTCCGCCGAGTGCGGGCTGCCCCGAGTGGTCGGCCCCAACGAGCTGGTGTACTGCCATCTCGATCGGCAGGTCTCGGGCTCCGTCGGCGCCAAGCCCAGCTTCTCCTTCACTGGCACAGCTGCCTACGACACGGGCAGCCTGACCTCGACCGGATCGCAGACGGTGACGATCAACCCGCCGGTGGGAGGCACCAAGGTGCTCGCCGTCGTGGCCAACCCGGCAGTCCTGTCGGCTTCGGACAAGCGGGTCGAGGACCGGGTCGAGGACAACTTCTCGATCACCTATGCCGACGACGACACCGTGCAGCCGGCCGACGTCAACGCCGACTACTCCTACGTCATCCTCTACCCGAGCGTCGTCGAAGCCCGTCTCGGCACCAGGCTGCGCGGGCTCGACCGCCCGGTGATGGTGCTGCACAGCCGGATGCTGGACGAGATGGGCATGACCGCCGCAGGCCAGAACGGCACCGCGTCGGTGGCCGCCGTCACGGTGGTGAAGCCGATGCACGCTCTCTCGACGGCTCGCTCCGGAACGCAGACCGTGGACACCGCCGCGATCGAGACCGGATACGGTGTGCCGACCTCGGCCGCCACGGTGATCACCCAGATCGACGCCGCCCGTCCCACCGAGTTCGCCTACCGCGACGGCGCGGCGATGGCCTCGGGCGCAGCACCCGCCTGCAGGGTCTTCTTCAGCGCGAACAACACCACCAAGTTCAACCCAACCGCCTGGGCCCTCTTCATGCGTGCCGCGTCGTACACCTCCATGGAGTGCGGCCAGAACATGCTGTGGACCTCTGCCGGCAACGGCACCACCTCGTACGGGGGTCCCGACGGCCGGGCCTCGGTCTCGGTGGGGCTCAGCAACCCCTGGGGACTGGCCGTCGACTCGCAGGACCGTGTGTACGTGGCGGACATGGGCCTGCACGCGGTGCGCCGGATCGACACCGACGGCACTGTCACCACGGTCGCGGGCACAGGCACCGCGGGTTTCTCCGGAGACGGTGGGATCGCCACCGCGGCACGCCTGAGCTCGCCGGCCCGCCTCGCCTTCGACGGTGCGGGCAACCTGTTCATCGCCGACTCGGCGAACAACCGGATCCGCAAGGTCACCCCCGCCGGGATCATCACGACGGTGGCCGGCAACGGGATCGCAGGCAACACCGGTGACGGCGGTCAGGCGACCTCGGCCCGGCTGCGCACCCCGTACGACATGACACTCGCCCCGGACGGGACGATGTACATCGCCGACCGCGGTAACCACAAGATTCGCAGGGTGACCCCGGCGGGCATCATCTCCACCTTCGCCGGTACCGGCTCGGGTGGGTACACCGGCGACGACGTGGCGGCGACCTCCACCCGGCTCAATACCCCGTACTCGGTCGACCTGGACGCCGCCGGCAACCTGTACATCGCCGACTACGACAACGAGCGCGTCCGCATGGTCGACACCGACGGCACCATCACCACGGTCGCCGGCACCGGCATCGCGACGGCGCAGGGCGACGGCGGAGCGGCCACCGAAGCGGGGCTGCACAAGCCGCAGTACGTGCAGGTGGGCCCGAGCGGAGACCTGTACATCAGCGAGTCCAACAACAACCGCGTCCGGTACGTCCACGACGGCCTGATCGACACCCTGGCAGGCAGCGGCCAGTTCGGGTACCTCGGCGACGGCACATTCCCGCTGTTCTCCACCTGGCAGCGCCCATCGGCCACGGCCTTCGACTCGCAGGGCAACCTGTGGGTGGTCGACCGGGGCAACCGCCGGATCCGTGTGATCTCGGGGAGCTGACGACCGGGTCCGCCACGACGTCGTCGACACGTCGGGCACCCTCACCCTGCGCGTCGCCGGCAAGCTCCGCCACAGCGGCTTCGGACGGACCACGCCCGAACCCACGTGATCCTGCTCGTCCAGGACCTGCACGTCCGCATCATCCACGCCACCACCGGCGAACTCCTGCGCGAGCTCACCATCGACCTGGACCGCGACCACCGACCTTGGACATGACCAAGGCCCGAACCCACCACCGTGGGTTCGGGCCTTGCCGATGCACTGAGACATCACACACTGTCGGGGTGACAGGATGTGAACCTGCGGCCTCCTCGTCCCGAACGGGGGAGCACAGGGCCGGGCCATGTCGGTACGTGTCGCGCAGAGCTGCGCTGAGCACGAACTAGTAGTCCGTCGCCTCTAACAGTCTGGGTACAGGTGGCGGAGTCTGGTGCGGGCATCACTGGTGGTGAAGTGCCAGTTGACTTGTCTTTGGTCGGCGTTGGTGGATGCCTGCCAGGCGGCCAGTTCGGTGTTGAGGACGTC